>JBHEMA010000235.1:0-2891 GCA_046262795.1 Candidatus Dormibacteria bacterium
ATGTAGCGCTGCGCCTCGGAGGGGAGCGCGGCGAAGCGTGTCGCGCCGCGCGTGGCGCCGGTCCATCCCGGCAGCGTCTCGTAGACAGGCTCCGCGTTGCTCAGCGCGCGGAGGTCCGCGGGGAATTCCGTGAGCACGCCCTTCGCTGCCCGGTACCCGGTGCAGATGCGCACCTCGGGCAGGCCATCGAGCACGTCGAGCTTCGTCAGCGCGATGGCGTCGAGCCCGTTGATGCGCGCCGAGTAGCGCACGACGACGGCGTCGTACCAGCCGCAGCGGCGCGGACGGCCCGTGGACGCGCCGTACTCCTGCCCGCCTTCCCGCAGACGCTCGGCGAGATCGCCCGAGAGCTCGGTCGGCAGCGGGCCTTCACCCACGCGAGTGGTGTAGGCCTTCGCGACGCCGAGCACGCCGTCGATCGCGGAGGGCGGCACGCCGAGCCCGGTGCAGACGCCGCCGATGGAGGCGTTCGATGAGGTGACGAATGGATACGTGCCGTGGTCGATGTCGAGCAGCGTCGCCTGCGCGCCTTCGTACATCACGCTGCGATCGTCCTGGCGCAGCTTGGCGAGAAACAGCGAGACGTCGCCGACCCACGGACGCAGCCGCTCGCCGTAGGCGACCATGTGATCGAACAGCGGCTTCCAGTCGAGCGTCGACTCCTTGATGATCTGGTTGCGCGCGTGGACGTTCTCGCGCACTTCCTGCGCCAGCGCGTCGCGATCGCCGAGCAGGTCGCACATCCGGATGCCGCGCCGGCCAATCTTGTCTTCATACGCCGGTCCGATCCCGCGCGACGTCGTGCCGATCTTCCGCTCGCCGCGGCGCGCTTCCGACAGCACGTCCAGCTCGCGGTGATACGGCAGGATGACGTGCGCCTTCTCGCTGATGAGGAGCCGGCCATCGACGTTGACACCGCTCCGCGCGAGCTCGTCGACCTCCTTGAAGAGCGCCTGCGGGTCGACGACGACGCCGCTGCCGATGATGCAGGTGACGCCCGGATGCAGAATGCCTGACGGGATGAGGTGGAGGACGAACTTCGTCCCCTTCACGTACACCGTGTGCCCGGCGTTGTGCCCGCCCTGATAGCGCGCCACCGCCGAGAAGTGCGGCGTCAGCATGTCGACGATCTTGCCCTTGCCCTCGTCGCCCCACTGCGCGCCGAGCACTGCGATGTTCGTGGACATGCGCCTATATCCTATCGGAAACGTGCGAGGGTGCGAGGTGCGGCGTGCGATCGTGCGTCCGCGGGTGCGACGGTCCGAAAGTGCACCGTCGTCCATCGCACCCTCGGACGCACCGCGTCGCACCCTCGCACGGTCGCACCATCGCGCGCCATCGTCGGAAACGTGCGAGGGTTGCGAGGTGCGGCGTGCGATCGTGCGTCCGCGGGTGCGACGATTCGAAATGCACCATCGTCCATCGCACCGTCGGACGCACCGCGTCGCACCCTCGCACGGTCGCACCATCGCACGACATCGTGATTGAATAGTCCCGTGATCGAACTCGACGGCTATTCGCTGACACTCGATCAATTGGTTGCGGTCGCGGTCGACCACCACACGGTTGCGCTCGGCGACGCGGCGCGCCAGCGCGTGCGAGCCGCGCGCGCGGTCGTCGACGAGTTCGCGCGGCACGACGCGCCGACCTACGGCATCAACACCGGCTTCGGCAGCTTCGCCGACGTGAAGATTCCCGCCGATCAGCTGGACACCCTGCAGGTGAATCTGCTCAGAAGCCACGCCGCGGGCGTCGGCGAGGCGCTTCCGATCCCGGTTGTGCGGGCAACGATGGCGCTGCGCGCGAACGTGCTGGCCAAGGGATTCTCGGGGATTCGCGTCGAGACGCTGGAGCTGCTGATCGAACTGCTCAACCGGCGCGTGCATCCGATCGTGCCCTCACGCGGTTCGGTTGGTGCAAGTGGGGATTTGGCGCCTCTGGCTCACCTGGCACTGGTGTTGATCGGCGAGGGCGAAGCGCTCGTGCACCACGAAGGCATTCGCAACCACGAAGCACACGAAGGCAAGTCAACTACTTCGTGGCCTTCGTGGCCGCCGCAAGGCCTTCGTGGTGAAGAGGCGCTGCGACATGTGGGCCTGACGCCGATTCAGCTGGCG
This sequence comes from Candidatus Dormibacteria bacterium, assembly GCA_046262795.1. Taxonomy (GTDB): domain Bacteria; phylum Chloroflexota; class Dormibacteria; order Aeolococcales; family Aeolococcaceae; genus JAFALX01. Next base: position 2,118 of record JBHEMA010000235.1, read on the forward strand.
CCGAAGGAAGGTCTCGCGCTGATCAACGGGACGCAGGCCTCTACCGCGCTGCTCGGGCTGGCCGTGTCAGGGGCCGATACGCTCGCGCGCGCGGCCGATATCGCGGCCGCAATGAGCATCGACGGTCTGCAGGGCTCGACCAGACCGTTCGATCACCGCGTCCACGACGCGCGCGGCTTCGCGGGCCAGCGAATTTCTGCCGGCAATTTCATCGAGCTGCTCGCCGGCAGCGGCATCAACGCCGCGCACGCCAACTGCGGGCGCGTGCAGGACGCCTATTCGATGCGCTGCGCCGCGCAGGTGCATGGCACGGCACGCGACGCGTTCGCGTTTGCGCGCCGGGCGTTCGAGATCGAAGCCAACGCGGCGACCGACAACCCGATGGTGTTCGCCGACACGCGCGAGATCGTCTCCGGTGGCAACTTCCACGGCGCGCCGATAGCACTGGCGTGCGATGTCCTCTGTCTTGGACTGGTCCAGCTGGCGACGATCAGCGAGCGGCGCAGCGAGCGCCTGGTGAATCCGGCGTTGAGCGGACTGCCCGCGTTCCTCACGCGCCACGGCGGATTGCAATCCGGGCTGATGATGGCGCAGGTGACCGCCGCCGCGCTCGCCTCGGAGCTCAAGACGCTCGCGCATCCATCGGGCGCGGACACGATTCCGACCTCCGCCAACCAGGAAGATCACGTCAGCATGAGCATGAGCGCGGCGTTGAAGGCGATGCGCGCGCTCGAGCTCGCGCGGAGCGTCACCGCAATCGAGTTGCTCTGCGCG
>JBHEMA010000236.1:0-3947 GCA_046262795.1 Candidatus Dormibacteria bacterium
CGGTTGCGCGCCCGCCTTCTGGAGGAAACCCGGTTGCGTCGTGAACGCCGTGTGGTAGAGGCCGATGTCAACACCGCCGTTGCCACCCGCGGCCAGCTCCGGGTAGAAGTTCGTGCCCGGCAGGCTCGCCGTCACGTCGATCGGCGCCCCGGGTGCGTCACCGACGCCGAGTGTCGCTCCCAGCGTGCCGCCGTTCCAGGTGTTGCCGCCATCCTTCGACACCTCGAGGTACACGTCGTAGCGCGGGTTCTGCTTCGACGTATCGATCCAGGTGAACGCGACGTAGACGTTGCCCGCGTCGTCGACCATCACGGGCGTCCACCCCGCAGACGTGTCCTGACACGTCGTCGGACTCGTCGGTGGCACGGGTGGCGTGGGCGCGCACGGGTCGTTGAAGACGGTGTGCGTCACCCACGTGCTGCCGCCGTCGTCGGAGTACGAGAGAAAGATGTGATCGAAGGGCTGCGCCGACGTGACATTGCAGCCGTTGGTCTGGTTCTCGCCGGTGTCACCCGCGTTCCAAACAACGTACACGCGGCCCTGGTGCGCGCCGTTTTGGTCGACGGCGATGCCACCCGGGTACGTGTTGCAGAGGCTGCTTGCCGCCCCGACGGAACCGGGTTGGATCGCATCCTGCTGCGAGCCGGGAGTGTTGGTCCAGGTGGTACCACCGTCGGTGCTCCGCGAGACCCAGACGTTCGAAGCGACGAAGTCGTGGTAGGCGTTGTAGACCTGAGTGTGTGCAACGGCTTGTGTCGTGCCCCGGTACTGCGGCGGCGTGTACGCGGCGATCCAGTCGCGATCGATCGCGAGCTGCTGGCAGGCGTCGTCCTGCGCGTGCTGCCACGTCGTGCCCTGGTCGGTCGTCACCGAGGCGCGCGCGCCCAAGCCGCCAGGGCCGCAAGGATCGGTCGTGCTGGCAGCGCCGAGGTCACCCCAGAAGATGCCGCTCTCGCCGGTGGCCCCCACCGCGGTGTCGGCACTCGGGTCGGGCCACGACGTCGATGCGAAGGTGACGTCCCCGCCCTGCTGGCCACCGGCGTCGGTGTTGGCCAGCTGGCTGAAGTTCACCCCGTCCGAGGTCGCGACGGTGTTCGTGCCGTTGTTGGAGCCGCCCTGCCAGGTGATGTACGTGCGCCCGCTTTGGTCCGCCCACACGACGGGTTCGTTCTGCCCGAAGTGATTGCCCTCGGCGGTGTCGGCGCGAACGTCCGGGGTGAAGCCCATCTGCGGGGGTGCCGCGGCCGCACCACCGGCGCGCGCGGCCGTGGTGGACGAAGCGAGCACGGAGAGAGCGAAACAAGCCACTGCGGCGGCGACAACCCTTCCTGACGTCACCCCGCTATTGTCGCATGACCTCGGCGCTGAGCGCACGTTTGCAGTCGTGTTATCGAACACGTCGGGTAACGTGATTGTTGATGGCTCACGTTCCGCTGCGTGTCGCGTGGTTCGGGCACGCGGCGGGACGGCGCGCCGACGGTCTCAGCTCGTACAGCGCTCAGATGGTCTCCGCGCTGCGACGCCGCGGCGCAGAGGTGCTCTTCTTCGCCGACGCTCACGACGGCGAGCACTCGCCGTCGCCGGCCACCGTCTGGTCACAGGCGCTGCATTTCAAGACGGTGACCCTCCCCGTGCCGGGGACGGCACGCCGGGTCGCCAGCGAGCTCGAAGGCTTCGATCCCGACGTGGTGCACATCTCACTCAACCACTCCCTGCTCGACGCGTGCGTCGTCGAACACGCGCGCGCATCCGGCATTCCCACGGTCGTCACCGTGCACCTGCCCTACGCCCGAGCGCGGAGCGGACGCGACCGCGTGCTCCGAGCGCTGTACCGATTTCATCGTCGAGCGCTCGTCAGTGCCGACCGCTGCGTCGCGCTCAGCGAGGATCAGCGCGCAGTGCTGCTCGGTATCGGGTGCGAACCCGGACGCATCGACGTCATCCCGAACGCCGTCGACGCGACCGGTATCACTCCGGGCGCGTCGCGACTGCGTTCCACGTTGCGAGCGGCGTTCGTCGTGGCCTATGTCGGACGGCTCGATCCCGAGAAGCGTGTCGCCGACCTCGTGCGCGCGTTTCGCGAGGCTGGATGGCCCGACGATCATCACCTCGTCATCGCCGGGACAGGGACGCGTGAAGGCCAGGTGCGCCGGCTCGCAGCCGATGACGATCGAGTGCACGTGCTCGGCGCGATTCACGACCGCGATGAATGTATTGACCTCCTCCGCGGCGCTGATGTGTTCGTGCTTCCCTCGACGGCTGAGGGGCTGTCGCTATCGCTGCTCGAGGCGATGGCCGCGGGATGCGCGGTTATCGCCACCGACGTCGGCGACGATGGAGCTGCTGTGGGTGATTCCGGCATCAGGCTTCCCGCGGGACGGCTGGAACCGGCACTCAGCGAGGCGCTGCAGCGGCTACGCGGCGACGCGGATCTGCGTCGCGCGCTCGGGTCACGAGCGCGCGCGCGCGTCCGCGCTCAGTACTCGCTCGACGTCCGCGTGACGCAGCTGTGGGCTACGTATGCGGCGTTGTCTGGCGATACTCCCGTCACGACGAATGAGCGTCGTTTCCAGCAAGCGACCGCCCCAGCAGCACACGCGATTCAGGGGTGAAGCGGCGCAGCTGCTCGTCGGTCAGTTGCGGCGGATCGAGCGCCCGGCTGCTGCGCCAATCCTCGAGGATCTGATTGATCAGGTCGCTGAGCGGACCGACGGGGAGGCCCACCTCGACGAACCGCGTATTGTTCGCGGTCAGGAAACCACTGCACGCGGTCGTGAACTCGTCCAGCAGCTGATCGAACGTGAGCTGCGCCGCACGCTCGTCGAGGTGCGCGAGCACGCGCGCCTTCGCACTGACGAGCAAGGGCCGGTAACGACTCGAGATCTGCTCGAACTCGAGCTGGAGCCGGCGCAGCTTCTCAAGTCGAGCGGTTCCCACCTGGTCCAGCCACCGAACGCGCGAGGCGGGGTCACCGAGACCGCACTGCGCATAGAACATGTTGTGGGACGACTCGCCGGCGCGAAGGTGCACACACGACAGGTGCTCACCCAGAGGCTGTTCGCGCGTCGATGCCGCGACGAACCACGCGGGCTGGAAGACCGGACAATCGTCGAATTCCGGCGGGAAGGGTCGCGGATACGGACAGCGGTCCGCTGGAAGCTCGGCCACAGGCCTGGGGAAGACTAGCGGGTTCGAGTGACGGAGGACGTCAGGGTGCCGTCGCGCTTTGGACGCGATGGCGCAGCGCAAGCGCGCCCGCACACAGGGCGCAGCCGATGAGGACGAGGGCCGCCGCGATCCGCAAGGCGTTGCCACTGCCGGTGCTCGGCGTCGACACCGTCGCAGCGAGCGTTCCGCACGCAACCACGCTGGCGGCCGCTGACTGTCCGGTCTGCTGGATGCTCGCCGTGGCGGCGTACGTCTGACAACCGGATGCGGGCACGTTCAGCACACGAGCGTACTGGTACGTATTCGTCGCCGCAGTCGAACCGAGCATGCCGGTGTCGGTGTCAGACACGGTGACCGGCGTGTTCGTTGTGTTCGCCGGCGTGGCGAAGCTGAACGGCGTCTGGACCGAGACGCTGCCACTGGGCGTGTTGTTCAGCACCGGGTCCCATGTGGCAATCGCGATGTCGGAGCCGGCCGACGACGACGGCGCCGCCGTCCAATCGCAGCGGTACGTCAGCATCGCGCTGCTCGCCGCCGGGATGGTGACATTCGTTCCGTTGCTGACGGCACACGCACCGCCGTTGTCGACGCTGTCGGTCAGGTCGATGCCGACGAGATCGCTGGTGTTGGGGTTGCTCAGCGTGACGTCGCCGCTCAAAACGTGATCCGTGTCATCGGTGCCGGTGCGAGTAACCGTGACGGTGTATGTCACCGTTGCGGTGCCACCGGGCTGGTTGATCCTCGTCGTGTCCGGTGTGTTGCTGATCTGCCAGTCGACC
>JBHEMA010000237.1:0-8675 GCA_046262795.1 Candidatus Dormibacteria bacterium
TCGACGCGCCGGTGATGCGCATCGGCGGCCCCGAGATTCCGGCAATGCCGTACGCCCCGCCGCTGGAGAAGTTCTACCTGGTCACGCCTGACAAGGTGGAGAAGGCACTGCGGGATCTCGCAGCGTATTGAACACGTCACACCACGAGGACACGCCATGCCGCTGACCGTCAACATGCCGCAGCTGGGGGAGAGCGTCACTGAGGGCACCATCGCCAAGTGGCTGAAGCAACCCGGCGAGGCGGTGCAGCGCTACGAGTCGATCGCAGAGGTGATCACCGACAAGGTGAACGCGGAGATACCGGCGCCGGCAGACGGCACCATGGCGGAGATCATTGCGCCGGAAGGGACGACGGTCGCCGTCGGGCAGCCGATCTGCGCGATCGAGACAGGAGCGGCTTCAGACGCCGCCCCTTCGCAAACGCCTGCGGCTCCGTCCTCGCAACCGGCTCCGACGCCGCCGCAGGTGGCTCCGCAGCCGGCAGCACCCGAGACGCCTGCGCCGATCACCGGTGCACCGGCTCCGCCAGAGACGCCCCGGCCCGCGCCGGTATCCGAACCGCCGCAACCCGCAATGCAGCCGGCGGCTGCAGCGACGCAGACGGCGTCCACGAATGGTGGTGGCGCTGCGTCATTGCTGCACATGACTCCCGCCGTGCGCATGCTCGTGCGCGAGCACGATGTCGACATCGCGCAGATACAGGGCAGCGGCATCGGCGGCCGTATCACCAAGAAGGACGTTCTCGAGCACGTCCAGAAGCGCGACGCTGGTCAGTTGCAACAGCCACCGGTGGCCGCGGCACCGAGCGCGCCGGCGCAAGCGGCACCACCAACACCAACGACGCCACAGCCAGCCGCGGCGCAATCGCAAGCACCGGCGGCTGCGCCCGCAGTGTTTGCGCAGGAGGGCGACACGCTCGTGCCGATGACGTCGGTGCGCAAGTCGATCGCCGAGCACATGTCGCGCAGCAAGCACACGTCGCCGCATGCGTACCTGATGGTCGAGGTCGACATGTCCGCGGTATGGCAGTTCCGCGACTGCACGCGCAAAGAGTTCGAGCAGCGTTACGGCGTCAAGCTCACGTTTCTTCCGTTCGTGGCGCGCGCCGTCTGTGAAGCGCTGCGACGCCATCCAACGTTGAACGCGTCGTGGAGCGACGAGGGCGTGGTGCTCAAACGGGATATCCACCTCGGCATCGCGGTTGCGCTCGAGGACAACCTCGTGGTCCCCGTGGTGCGCAATGCAGACCGCCTCAGCCTCAGCGGCCTCGCCACCACGATGAGTGACCTCGGCGACCGCGCACGTCAGAACCGCCTCAAGCTCGATGAGATCCAGGGCGGTACGTTCACGCTCAACAACACGGGTGCCCTCGGCGCCGTGATGACGCAAGCGATCATCAATCAACCGCAGGCGGCGATCATGACCATGGACCTCGTCGTGAAACGGCCGATCGTGGTCGAGAACGACCACATCGTCATCCGCCCGATGATGAACCTCGGCATGTCCTTCGACCACCGCATCAACGACGGCTTGCAGGCAACGCGCTTCGTGCGGACGGTAAAGGCGCTGATCGAGGGCTTCGATCCTGGATCGGCGCTCTGAGCAGAGGACGGCGACGAACCGATCCCATCTATGATCGGCCCCAGTGGCTGACACGACCACGTTCGACGTCTGGGGCTTCCGGACCCCGCCTTCGTGGGCGCTCCGCGCGCTCGAGAAGGGAATCATCGACGTCAACCGATTCGAGGCGCTGGTGCGCCTCGCCGCCGAGGACCCCGATGCCGCGCCACGCACCATCACCCGGCGCGCCGGCTCGTGTTCCTGCAGGCGTCGTCCACGCCGCGCCTGCACCACCTGGAGAATCTGAGCGCCTCAGACGGCTAGGTTTTACTCAGGCTCTTGGTGCGGATAGCGCCAGTCCGTCGGCGGCACGAACGTCTCCTTGATCGCGCGGGCCGACGCCCAGCGAACGAGGTTCAGCGCGGAGCCCGCCTTGTCGTTCGTGCCCGAGAGCCTGGCGCCGCCGAATGGCTGCTGACCCACGACTGCGCCCGTTGGCTTGTCGTTGACATAGAAGTTGCCTGCGGCGTGGCGCAGGCGCGCCCCGGCCTGATCAATCGCGCGCCGGTCGTCGGCAAAGACGGCGCCGGTCAGTGCGTACGGTGACGTCGTGTCGACGAGGTCGAGGACCGAGTCCCATTCCGAGTCCTCGTAGGGAAACACGGTGAGAATCGGCCCGAACAGCTCGCGCTGCATCAGGTCGTGGCGTGGATCGTCGGTCTCGTAGATCGTCGGATGTACGAACCAGCCGGTGCTGTCGTCGGCCTCGCCCCCTGCGACGAGCTTCAAGTGGGCGTCGGATCGAGCTGCGTCGAGCACCTCTTCGTGTCCGCGGTATGCGGCTTCATCGATCACCGCGCCCATGAAGACGCTGAAGTCGGTGGGATCGCCCACGGGAATCGATTCGGTCGCCGCAGCCAGTGGATCACGCAGCCGCGACCACACCGACCGCGGCACGTACGCGCGTGACGCCGCGGAGCACTTCTGACCCTGGTACTCGAAGGCGCCGCGCAGCAGGCCGATGAGCAGCGCGTCGACCGATGCCGATTCGTGCGCGAGCACAAAGTCCTTGCCGCCGGTCTCGCCGACGAGCCGCGGATACGTCTTGTAGTTGTCGAGGTTCGCGGTGACGGTCGACCACAGGTGCTTGAACGTCGCCGTCGAGCCGGTGAAATGCACGCCCGCAAGCGCCGGATGCGTGAGCGCGACATCTGAGACCGCGGCGCCCGACGCGGGAACCATGCTGATGACGCCGGGCGGCAAGCCAGCCGCCTCGAGCACGTTGATAATCACCTCGGCCGCCAGCAGCTGCGTCGACGCCGGCTTCCATACGACGGTGTTACCCAGCATCGCCGGAGACGTCGGCAGGTTGCCCGCGATCGACGTGAAGTTGAAGGGCGTGATCGCGAGCACGAAGCCTTCGAGCGGCCGGTACTCCATGCGGTTCCAGGTGCCAGGCGGCGAGACGGGTTGGTCGGCTAACAACCGGTTGGCGAAGTGGACGTTCCAGCGCCAGAAGTCGATGAGCTCGCATGCCGCGTCGATCTCGGCCTGGTGCACCGTCTTGCTCTGGCCGAGCATGGTTGCGGCGTTGATGCGATCCCGCCAGGGGCCGGCGAGTAGGTCGGCTGCACGCAGGAACACCGCGGCGCGCGTCTCCCAGGGCGTCGTCGACCACTCGTGCCATGCGGACAACGCGGCGTCCACCGCGCGGCGAACCCCGGCGGTGTCGGCCTGTTCGACGTTTGCGAGGACGAGGTCGTGACGGTGCGGGGCGCGGACCTCGAGCGTCGCGCCGCCCGCAGCGCCGTCGCCGGCGATGTGCGGCCGGATCGTCGCCGGCGCCTCGTTTTGCATGGTGGCGAGCGTCGCCCGCAGGCCGCGCCGTTCCGGTGACCCGGGCCGGTACAGCTGGACCGGTTCGTTGCGTGGCTGTTCGTCAAGAAGAGTCATAGGTATGCGATTGTGCCGCAGCGGCCCAGAGGTGAATCGCGGGGCGCGCCGCCGGAGGTGCGCTAGAGTGAATCGCAGCACGATGGACGCGATTCCGCTTCGACCGCTGCCGGTCGCTTCCGGGGCGCCGCCTGAGGCGGGCCCCGGACCACAGCACCAGCACCCCCTGTTGCCCGACGGCGTCGACCGCCGGCCTCCGTGGCTGACCGTCCGCCTTCCCATGGGCCAAGGCTACGCGCGCATCAAGGGGATCATGCGCGGGCTCGAGCTCAACACCGTGTGCGAGGAAGCCCGCTGCCCGAACATCGCGGAATGCTGGGGCCACGGCACGGCGACGTTCATGATCCTCGGCGACGTCTGCACGCGGGCATGCGCCTTCTGCGCTGTGACCAGCGGGAAGCGCGGCGGCGACATCGACGCCGACGAGCCGCGCCGCGTCGGTGAAGCGGTTGCGCGCTTGGGGTTGCGTCACGCCGTGGTCACCTCGGTCGACCGCGACGATCTGCCCGACGGCGGCGCGCGCATCTTCGCGGACACCATCAATGCCATCCGCGGCTGTGCGACGGGCGTGACCATCGAAGTGCTGACGCCCGACTTCCAGGGCGACCACGACGCGTTGCGCACGGTCATGGCGGCGCGGCCGGAGATCTTCAACCACAACGTCGAGACGATCCGGCGCCTGTACCGCCGTGTCCGTCCCAAAGCGGACCTGGCGCGCAGCCTGGAGCTGCTGCGCGAAGCCAAGCGCATCGAGCCACGCAGCCGCACCAAGTCGGGACTGATGGTGGGACTAGGTGAAGAGATGCACGAGGTGAAGGAGCTGCTCGACGAGATGCGTGCGCACGACGTCGAGATCGTCACCATCGGACAGTACCTGCGGCCGTCGCTCAAACACCACCCGCTGATCCGCTACTGGCATCCCGACGAGTTCGCCGAGCTCAAGGAATACGGGCTACGTCTCGGATTCGCGCACGTGGAGTCGGGACCGCTCGTCCGCTCCAGCTATCACGCGCACGAGCAGGCGGTCGCGGCGGAGGCGGTGTGAGCCGGAGTACCCCCCGGCGGGCGCTGCGGCCACTCTGGCTCGGCACGGTGCCGTATCGCGACGCATGGAAGTTGCAGCACGACCTCGCTCGGCGACGCGCGCGCGATGAGATGGCCGATGACGTCGTGCTCCTGTTGGAGCATCCGCCCGTGTACACGATGGGTCGCACCGGTGATGCGCGCCATCTCGGTGCGGGACGCGAGTCGCTGGAAGCCGCCGGCGCCGAATACATCGACGTCGACCGCGGCGGCTCGGTGACATTTCATGGTCCGGGCCAGCTCGTCGCGTATCCGATCGTGCGCCTCGCCGACCTTTTTCCAATTCCATCAGATCCGTCGCGCGGCGACGTCGTGCGGTACGTGCGTGCGCTCGAGGAGGCCGTCATCAACACCGCACGCAGCGCCGGTGTCGTGGTCGAACGGCGACCACCGTACACGGGCGTGTGGACGGGCAACCGCAAGCTCGCGTCCATCGGCGTCAAGCTCTCGTCAGGCGTCACCATGCACGGCGTCGCGATCAACGTGTGCACGGACCTCAGCTGGTTCTCGCTGGTCACAGCGTGCGGCATCGATGGAGCGGAGGCGACGTCGCTCGTGCAGCTCGGCGGATCGCTGCGCACGCCGAGCGAAGCCGCGCCCGTGCTCGCGGCCGAGGTCGCGCGAGCGCTGGCCATGCCGCTCGGTGCCGCGCTCGACGTGCTCGCAGCCGCGTAGCCGATGTTCGGCAGCTTCCTGATCTTTGCGCGGGAGGGGATCGAGGGCACGCTGATCTGCGCCATCCTGTTGACGTTCCTCGGTGCTGCGGGGCGGCGCGACCTCTTCCGCTGGGTGCTGCTGGGAGCCGGTGCGGCCGCAGCGGCGGCCGCCGGCGTCGGTGTGGTGCTGTGGGCGTTGACGCGCGACGCCTTTGTCGGCTCAGCGGCGCAGAGGTGGTTCGAGACAGGGGTCTTCATCGTCGCCGTCGTGGTGCTGACGTACATGACCTTCTGGATGCGGCGGCACAGCCGCACCATGGGACGCGAGATCCGTGATCGTGCCGCCACTGCGGTTGCGGGTGGTTCCACGCTGGCGCTCGCCGCCATCGCGTTCGTCACCGTCGGGCGCGAAGCGGTGGAGACGGTGCTCTTCTTGCTCGCGATCGCGTATCAGAGCTCGCCGCTCCAGGTCGGCATCGGCGCAGTCCTCGGACTTGCGCTCGCACTCGGTATCGGCGTCGCCATGTACCGGCTCGGCGTTCGTGTCAATCTTGGCAGATTCTTCACGGTGCTCGGCAGCCTGCTGCTGGTCGTCGCCGCGGGGTTGCTGGCCAATGCGGTGCAGAATCTGCAGGAGCTCGGTGTGCTGCCGGGTGGGTCGCTGACGCTCTGGAACATGAGCCGCGCGCTGCCCGACGACCAGGGCGCGGGCGACGCACTGCACGGCCTCCTCGGGTACACCGCCGCGCCGACCGCGCTGCAGTTCGCCCTGTGGTTGACTTTTCTCTTGGCCGCCCTGTGGCTGTTCCTCAGGCCGGCGCCCTCAGTGTCGCGACCTCGGGCTGCCTCCGCCGCCTGACGACTTGCGGCGACCACTACGAACAGATGTTTCGTAGACCGCGAGCGTATAGCCCGCTACCATCGCGCGTGAGCGTTCATCTGTTCGGTACATCTGTTAGACGTCCATCAAATCCGAGTCAGATGCCCCGCTCTGGGGGACGACCCGATGGCCACCTTCGTCCGAAACCGCGTCCTCAACCAACTGAACTGGCCGGACGAGAACGACCGGGCTCGAGCCAACCGGCGCGAGGCGCTCTGTGAGCTCGACGGTTTGCTCACGCAACTCGAGGAGGTCAACCTGCGCGGTGGGCGCATACCCACGCGAGTGCTCGTCGCTCTTCGCCGCCGCGGCGTCCCGTTCGGCCCGCGCGTCGGTGCGGCCGAGCTGATCGAGGCGGTGTTCGCCGTGCAGGAGCAGTACATGCGGCAGCCCAACGGCGCGACCGGCATTGACGCCGGCGCGCTGACGGAGCTTCGCCGCCGGCTCGCCTCCTGAGCCAGGACGACGCCAAGCGGGCGGCCGGCGAAGCTGCCGCCGCGCTCGTGGAGACCGGCATGCGCGTCGGGCTCGGCAGCGGCAGCACCGCCACGTTCTTCGTGCTCGCGCTGGTGGGCCGGGCGCGCCGTGGCTTTCGGTTCACCTGCGTTGCGACGTCAGAGGAGACGGCGCGACTCGCGGACGTGCACGGGCTCGACGTCGGACCGCTGGGTCGCGACGGCGTGGATCTCGCTGCCGACGGCGCCGACGCCGTGGATCGCGATCTGCGGTTGATCAAAGGCGCAGGCGGCGCCCATGTGCGCGAGAAGATCGTGGCCGCTGCGGCACGACGATTCGTCGTCATCGTCGACGACACCAAGTTGCACGATGTCCTTGCCGGCGCGGTGCCGGTCGAGGTGCTTCCGTACGGCGCGGAGCGCACGCTCGCCCAGCTCGAGTCGACCGGCGGGCGCTTCCGCGTGCGTGACCGACGCAGTGACAACGGCAACGTGCTCGCCGACGGCGACTACGCGTCGCTGGACGACCCCGAGGGGCTTGCCGCGCAAGTCGACGCCATCCCCGGCGTCGTCGGACACGGCCTCTTTCTCGGAATGACGGACCTGCTCATCGTCGGGCACGCCGACGGCACCGTGGAGACGCGCGAGCCGTCGCGGTAGCGCGCGCTGACGAGCGCGTCATACGCGAGGCGGGAGCGGTTCGGTCTGGCGCTGGCGGCGCAGGAGAACGATGACGCACACGATCCACGCCGGCAGGAACGCAGCCACCACGCCGACGACCTCGCCGAACGGACCGGGTGCATGCAAGCTCGCTGACGGCGTGATCACGTAGGTGACGATGCCGTAGGCCGTCGTGACGATGCCGAAGATGGCGCCCGCCGCGGTGAGCGCGAGCATGCCGAGGAGCGTGCCGCCGTGCACCCACGAAGGCAAGCCGCCCGGGCGGCGCCGCACGGCGCGCGCGAGCAGCCGGTGGACCAGCAGCAGTATCAACCCGGTCGCGACGAGCGTGATGGCGAGCGCGATGTCATTGGTGCGGTCGGTGGTGAAATCCGCAGACGCACTCGAACAGCCCACGCCGGTGAGGGCGCACGACGAGCTCGGGTTGCCGCTCGAACCGGTGGGGAGCCCGAAGACGGTCGGCGTCGTATACGAGTAGCCGAGGTTGAAGAAGCCGACGATCGCTTTGACGCCGACAGCGATACCGAGCAGCATCAGCATGAGGCTGACGATGGTGATGAGGTTGGCGTACAACGATGCAAGCGAGGCGTTCGTGAAGGCTTCGTCGACCCGTTTGCGTACTCCCACGGCGATCCACGCGATCAGCCCGATCACTGCAAAGGGAATCAGTACGAACAGGACGATCATGCATCTCCTCCCATGTGGTTGTCAGACGGTTGTGCCCGGAGCACCGGAGAATCCTGACGCAGGCAGCCCCAGGTCGGTTGCGAGCTGCCGGTGCGCTGCGGACGCCGATTGATAGTCAGCGCCAACGGTGGTGGCCCATGCCTGGAGCGTTATCTGCGTCGCTGAGGCGTCGGTCGGAACTGCCGAAAGGTCCTGCAGCATCGTGTCGTCCGCGGCGAACACGGTCAGAACCTCGCCGCGCAGCGGTCGCGGAAAGTTCAGTGCGTCGACGCTCGAGTCGTAAGTGACGACATCGTTGCCGAACACGAATGTCGCCTTGTCGAGCGAGTTCACATCGTCGGCGTCCATGGCCTGCTGAACCGCCGTCTGATACGTCGCTGCCTGACTCGCCAAGAGATCCGCTGCGGCAGCGTAGGCGGAGCGCAGCTGGTCTTGCTCTTGAGCGTCATGCTTCGCCGTGGCGGACGCCGCGTTCGTGACAAGCACGGCCACGACGCCGCCGATGACCGCGAGCAGAACGACGCCACCCACCGCTGTCAGCCAGATGGCTCGGTGGCTGAAGAGCGGTTCAACCGGTGGTGGAGGCGGCGTCGCCTCCCAGACCGCGTGTCCCTCCTGCATCCCCATGACCTCTGCCAGGCCGGATGTGAGCCGCCATCATGGCAGAGTTGCCCGCGGGGCGGACAGCTCAGCCGGTCAGAGCGCCTCGCTTACACCGAG
>JBHEMA010000238.1:0-4619 GCA_046262795.1 Candidatus Dormibacteria bacterium
GCGGCGGCTCCTCGATCGTCTTGAGCAGGTTGTTGGCAGCGTCGATGCCGAGACGCTCCGCCCGACCGACTATCCCGACGCGGATCCCCCCTGCATAGGGCCGTAATGCGAGGAAGTCCTGCAACGTCGGCCCCTCCTCGCCGCCGGGCCTGACGCGCTTGATGCTGATGTTCTCGGCGTCGGAGTCCTCCAGCCACAAGTCGGGATGCGCGAGCGTCCCGCCCGGCCAGCGGTCCGATTCGAGCAGAAGCGCAGCAATGGCGAGCGCAGCGGTCGTCTTGCCGACGCCCTCGGGTCCGGCGAACAGCACGGCGTGGGTCAGCGACCCGGCGCGCGCCGCGGCCGCAAGCCGGTTGACGAGCGGATCATGGCCGAGCACGGGCCGCTGCGTCGTCGACATCACAGAGCGATTGTGGCGGTGTGGAATCAACGCCGTCCGCCCTCCAGCCGTCGGGATAATGGCTCGACGTGACCGAAACTGAGGCCGCTGCCGTCGTTGCGACGCCGGCGGCGCCGCGACTCAGCGCGAAGCGTGCGGGAGGCCGCGACGCCGCGCGCATCATCATCTTCGGCCAGGCAGCGCTGCTCTTCATCATCGCGATCCTCTATGTGACGGCGCGCGCCTTCTTCGTCATCGATCTCCTCGCGTTCGCGGGCGCCGTCGTGCTGCTCTGGGGTGGGCTGCGCATGGGCCGCGACACCGACATGCCATTGCCCACACGCGACGACGCGGTGACCTCGCGACGCGTGCCATGGGATTGGACCGACTTCGTCATCGCGATTCCGGCGGCGTTCACCGCGTCGTCGGTGCTGGTGAGCCTGACGATTCCGCTCACCGACCTCTTCACCAATGGTCTCGACCCCACCGTGCGCACGGCGGTGGAATCATTCGTCGAACAGGCGTCCTTTTACGGTGGTGCGCTGTTCAACATCTGGGTGCTCGTCGGACTCCGGCGCGGCGGATCCTTCTATCACCTCGGCTGGCGCAAATTCTCGTGGTGGTGGATTCCCATATCAGTGCTCGCCGCCGCGGCGACGCTGTACATCAGCGGCGTTCTGCAGCTCGTCTCGGAGCACCTCTTCCCCACAGCGCAGAACACGCAGTGCCAAGCGGTGCAGCACGACTACAGCCACTTCCTGATTCTCGCGATCATCGTCGTGTGCTTCATGGCACCGCTTGCGGAGGAGCTCATCTTCCGCGGGTTCACTTACGGCTGGCTGCGCCGCGTCATGCCGACGGGGGTCGCGATAGTCGTGAGCGGAGCGGTGTTCGCACTCGCCCATGGAGTGCTGCTGCTGTTCATCCCGCTCTGGGCGGTCGGCATCATCCTCGCCGTGCTGTTCCAGTCGTCGCGCAGCCTGTGGCCGGGCGCCGTAACGCACGCGCTGTTCAACCTGCCCGGCATCTTCGCGATCCTCAGCGCACCGAGCTGCTGAACGGGCCGCGGCGAGCGGGCTAGCTGTTCAACAGCTTCGTCTTCTCCGCTTCGAACTCCGCGTCACTCAGCGCGCCCGACTTGTGCAGGTCGGCGAGCTTGGTGAGCTGATCGACCTTGCTCGCCTCGGCGTTCTGCGCGGGAGCTGCTCCGGGCGTGATCGGCTGCGGGCCGACCATCTGCCCGCCGACGAACATCGTCGCCCCCGGCTGACCGGCCTGCGCCTGCATCTGGCGCGCCGCAAGCTGCATCTGCGTTATCTGGTTGACGTCGAGGCCCATGCCCCGCATTGCCGCCGCAACCTCGGGGCGGGCGGCGGCCGCATCGGCCTTGGTGCCCATCTGGAACGGACCGTTCCAGTCGACCGCGAAGTGCTGAGGATCGTTCGGGTCGACGAGCACCTCGAAGCTGGAGCCGCGCTCGAGCCAGTTGCGCTTCAGCAGCGGATAGTCGATCTTCGTCTCGACCGTGTAGGGCTGCTTGCCGGGAGTCTCGATGCGGAGCGTCACCTTCCGCTTCGAGAAGGTCTGGTCGCCGGCAAGCGTCTTTTCGCGACCCTTCTGGGTCATCATCCCCATCCCGAAGCTGCCGCGAAAAGCCATCGCTCCCATGTCATCCATGGACATCTCGACGACGGCACGTGACCGGATACCGACCTGCGTCAGATCAGCTTCCGGCGTCGGATCCTTGTGCAGGAACCCCATCTCGTTGCCTCCGCAAGCACGCCAACCAGACCCCGGAGATCCCGGCGGCGGACGTGCCCATCAGTGGCGCAGCCTACACCACACCTCACGCGACCGCTTGGATCAACCCGCCGTCGACGGCGATGGCTGACCCGGTGATGTACGACGCCGCGGGTGAGCACAGAAATGTGACCATGCGCGCCACCTCCCCGGGCTCGCCCAGACGCTGCATCGGAATGTCCGCGGCACGCTCGCGAAAGTGCGCATCAATGTCGACCGCGCCGGCGGCCCGCGCAATGTCGATCTGACGGTCGGTGCGGATGCTGCCCGGCAGCACCGAGTTGACACGGACGGTCGGCGCCAGCTCGTTGGCGAGTGTCTTGCAGAGCCCGATGATGCCACCGCGGATGGCGTTGCTGAGAGTCAGCCCGCTGATCTGCTGCTTCACCGTCGACGACGCGATGAACACTATTGCAGCAGCGTCGGACTCACGCAACGCGGGCAGCGCGTCACGAACGAGATGCACCGCGCTCATGAAAAGCGCGTCGTACCACGTGTGCCACGCATCATCGTCGAGCTCGGTGAAGAAGGCGCGCGGTGGACCGCCGGTGTTGACGACGAGCGTGTCGAGGCGGCCGAGCTCGCGCGTGGTGCGCTGCAGCGCGTCGCGCACCTGATGCTCGTCACTCACATCGGCAACGGACGCCACCACGCGCACACCGCGCGCGCGGATCTGTTCGGCGGCGGCGTCGAGCGCGTCGCGGTTGCGCGCGCATATGCCGACGTCGGCGCCTTCGGAGGCGAGGGATTCCGCGACCGCACGGCCCATGCCCTTGCTGGCGCCCGCCACGAATGCCGCCCGACCGCCAAGTCCGAGATCCATGCGCGCGTGTGACGCTAGCAGAGCATCACGTTGGCGCTGCCGCACTCGACCGGCTGAGTGAGCCGTCTGCGTCGGGACGGTCGAGGAACAACCGCTTGCGCCAGATCAGGTACACGACGATGGCCACGTTGATGATGAATGCGAGGGCCTTCCAGATCGTGGGATGGCGGACGAGCTCGTCTATCTCGAGCGGGATGAATGCGCTCGTCGCCAGCAACACGAGGTACTCGGCCCATCGCCGCCGCAGCATGAGACCGACGCCCTCCACCGCCTCGAGCACGCCATAGCACAGGCCCGCCCCCGCGAGCGCGGTCTCGCCTCCCGTTCCGAGCGTGTTGAGCCGCGCGAACAGGTAGCTGATGAGCCGGTGCCAGAGGCCACTGCCTGGGTTGAGGTTGAGCTCCGTCTGCAACCGCGCCGCGAACTCGCGAATCTCGTCCGTGCGCGCCAGAACGAGCAGGGCGATGCCGAAGAGGATGAGCGCGCCCGCTTTCACGAAGCGGTCGAGAATGATCAGCCGGATGCCGAGCGTAACCGTGATACGCCGGCTCATCTCCCATCGCGTCCAGGCCTTGAGTCGCCGCAAAATCATTGCCCTCCGCGCGCGGACGTTCCAAACGCACGGACCGCACGCTGTGTGGTTAGAATACCGAGCCTTGACTGAGCAACCGTCCACGGAAGGGGGTTGGGCGTCGCTCGACCAGCCTTCGAAAAACAGAGACGAGGGCGACTGGCGCACCGTCGTCCCGACAGACACGTCGGGTCTGGCACCGCTCCCGCCGCATGACCTGATCCCGCTGCTGCCGCGTGGCAGCACGGTTTTCGAGAGCCTGCCGGCGCGCGCCATCGTGATGGAACCGCTCGCGCCCGCGATCGGCGACGGCGTGATGGTGGCTCGCCGCCCCGACTCCGTCGGGGTCGTGCTCATTCGCGGCGGCAACATCGCCGAGGTGTACAGCGTGCAGGAGAAGTCGCGGATCACCAGCACCGCGGCGCTGCAGCGCATCCGCGACTCGAAGGACGCGAGCATGTCGGCGTGGCGGCTGCAGCCGAGCGTCGTCGACATCATCCCGCCGCTGCTCCGCGCAGATCCGTATTACGCCGACCTTCGCCTCGAATGGGTCAACTGGGAGCGGCTCCTCGGCGACCTGCGCGGACGACCAGGAACTTTCATCGTCGAGCTGACCACGCCGGTGGGTCGCGGTGTCATCAACCTCCGCGACGGGCTCTACGTCGCCAGCTTCACGGACACGCATCCCGAACTCTGCGAGCCGTCGCTGCTCGACGAGATCGCCGGCGTCAACACGGGCTCGCTGCGCGTGCTCCGCGAAGAGCCTGAAGCCGCAAAGGCCGACGACGTCGCACACTCGCGTCCCGAGGACCCCGAGATCGCCATGATCGGCGTGCCGCCGATCGAGTACAGCGGGCCGGCAACGTCCGAACCGTCGACGCCACCTCCGTCGACGGACATTGCCGACATTCCGCCTGCGCCAACCGACAACGGCAGTCCGTCGCTGGACGCGGGTTCGGGGCAGGAACCGATCGAGGCGAAGAGCATGCTGCGCCAGCTGCTCGGGCGCGGCACGCAGGGCGCAACCGCCACCGCAACGCAAACCG
>JBHEMA010000239.1:0-3974 GCA_046262795.1 Candidatus Dormibacteria bacterium
TCGTGTTGCCGAACACCAGCACCAGCTGGCTCGACCACACGACCTGGTACATCAGGCCGGCGGCGCCGGAGGCGACGAAGACGCCGACGACGATGCCGCGCGCCGCTGCGAAGCGCGACCGCGGCGGGATGACCGTCGCGATGGGGGCGAGGGCGCCGGTCTCCGGTGGCTCGATGGTGGCCACGCCGCCCGCGCGAGACGGGCGCGTGGCGTCGATGGTCTCTATGACAACCGCCTCCTCTGTCAATCCGGCGGTGCAGTGTACGGGGGCTGAACTGGCCATCGCCGCGGCACACGATTGGCACATGGCAATATCGAATCGCCATGGCTGTGATGGACCCCTGCGACAACTGCGGACGCCCGACGCCGGTGTACCGGCTCGCGGGCGTCATCCTCGACGCGCGCATCGCGCGCGTCTGCCCACGCTGCCTTGCCACTGAAAAGGCTCGGATAGACCTGCCCTTCGCACCACGGCCGGACCAGGGGGCCATTCAGCCGAGCACGTCGCGAGACATCTGGTAGTCACATGACCTTCGCCGAGCGCCTCGACGAGGTGATCGAGCGCACGGCGTCGCTGTTATGCGTGGGGCTCGACCCCGACGGCCTCTCTTCTGCAGCGGATGTCGAACGCTTCTGCGACGAGATCCTCGGCGCAACGCTCGAACACGTCTGCGCCGTGAAGGCCAACGCTGCGTTCTTCGAGCAGCATGGTGCTGCGGGGTATCGCGTTCTCGAGCGCGTGCGCGCGAAGGTGCCGCGCGATCGCCTGCTCATCATCGACGGCAAGCGCGGTGACATCGCAAACACATCGGCCGCGTATGCGCGCGCGCTCTTCGATGTGCTCGGTGCGGACGCCGTGACCGTGAACCCCCTGATGGGCGGCGACGCCGTCGCACCGTTTCTCGAGCGTGCCGATCGCGGAGTGTTCCTGCTGACGCGGACGAGCAACCAGGGCGCTTCCGATCTGCTCGACGAGCCGATGGCGGACGCACGTCCGCTGCACGCGCACATCGTGGAACTCGGTCTTGGCTGGGACCCGGGCGGTACGGTCGGGTTCGTTGTCGGCGCAACCGACGCCGCCGCAGTCTCCGCAGTCCGGTCGCTCGCCGGCGACGCACCACTCCTGCTACCGGGTATCGGCGCGCAGGGAGGTGCGCTCGAGCAGTCCGTGCGCGCCGGCGTTTCTGCACGCGGCAGGCGACTGCTCGTTGCGGTGAGTCGCGGTATCACGCAGTCGCCCGAGGGAGCGTCTCGCGCTGCCGCGTCACTGGCGGAGCGCATCACGAAGGTGCGCCGGGCGGGCGCTGCAGCGTGACCGCGCCCCTGGTGCTGGTGCGCAACGACGATCAGGCTGGGCACGACTCACCGGGACACCCGGAGCGCTCGGAACGCGTGACCGCGATCCTCCAGCGCATCGGCGCCGACCCCTTGCTGCAATCGCTGCCGTGGTTGGCTGCCGACGACGCGAGCGATGAGCTGCCTCTCTTGGTGCACGACTCCGAGGAGGTGCGCCGCGTCGAGGCCGTGGCGGTGCGCGGCGGAGGGTGGTTCGATCCCGACACGTACTGCACCGCCGACTCGTACGACGTCGCGCTGCATGCAGCGGCGTGCGCATCGCGCGCGGCGCGGGCGGTGACCGCGGGAGAGGCTCGATCCGCGTTCGCCGTCGTGCGGCCGCCCGGACATCACGCCACGGCGTACCGACCGATGGGCTTCTGTCTCTTCAACAACGCCGCGATCGCGGCGCGCACGGCGCAGCTGGCGGGCGCGGCGCGCGTGGCCGTGGTCGACTTCGACGTGCACCATGGCAACGGGACACAGGACATCTTCGAGCACGACCGCACGGTGCTCTACTGCTCGCTGCACCAGTTTCCCTTCTATCCGGGCACCGGGCATGAGGATGAACGCGGCGGCGACTCCGCGCTCGGGTACACCGTCAACGTGCCGCTGGCGCCCGGAACGGACGGCGAGACATGGCTCGAGCGTTTCGACCAGCGCGTTGCGCCTGCGGTGGATGGCTTCACACCCGATCTCATCGTGGTGAGCGCGGGCTACGACGCACACGCGGCGGATCCCCTCGCTGAGCTTCGGCTGACCGAAGCGACGTACAGCGCCATCGCAGAACGCATCCGGACGCTGGCGGAGCAGCACTGTGACGGACGCACCGTCTGGCTGCTCGAAGGCGGCTACGACCTCGACGCGCTCGGGTCATCGGTGGCGGCACAGCTCACGGTGCTCGCTCGCGCATGAGACGCGCCGGCGTCCGCGGAGCGCTCCTGCTCGTCCCCTGTGCGGTGGCGGCGTGCGGCGGCGGGAGCACCGCCGCGCCTCATGCTTCGACGAGCGCGTCTGCAAGCGCGACGCCGCAGCTGGCCGGGACGCAGCGCACGGTACTCAGCCCGCTCGGGCTCAACGTTCATTCCGATCCCGCAACGTCGGCGTCCGTCGTCGCCACGGCGTCACAGGGTGTCCTGCTGACGGTCCTCGACTATCGCTCGGACAACGGCGGCTGGTTCAAGGTGATGGGCCAGAGCACCACCGGCTGGATCACGGCCGACCCTTCGCTCACCGCGTCCGGCACGTTCACGCCGTACTCCTCGGACGCGCGCATGTTCAGCGTGCTCATCCCGTCGTCGTGGACATTCTCGGAGGAGACGAGCGACGTCGTGTTCCGGCCACAGCAGGGTGCGCGATCAATCGTGGTGCGCACGGCTGCCACCACCGCCGCACTCGGTCAGGAGGCGCCGACCGGCTATGCGATGTCATTCACGCAGCAGGAGATCGTCTGCGGCTACACGGGCCAGCTCGACGAGTACGTGCGCGCCGGCTCGAGCGCGGCGACGCCGTCGGCATCGCCCGCAAACGGCGGACAACGGCTGGGCAACTACGCGGCCATCCGATTGACGCTGGACGCCATGCACGCGATCGAGCTCGCGCTGAATTACGAGAAGAAAGACGACCTCCAGACCTTCCGTGACTTCTACAACTCGATCACGTTCCCCTTCCCGCTGTGCCAGGCGCCCGCCGCGACACCGTCTGCCGCCGTGCCGCCCACATGAAAACGGAGGAGCTGCGCATCGATTCCGGGCGCACTCTGGTCACCGACATCACCGACGATGTCGAGCGCTTTGCAAAAGGCGGTGACGACGGGTTGCTCAACGTCTTCGCACCACACGCAACGGCGGGCGTCGCGCTGATGGAGACTGGCAGCGGCAGCGAGTCCGACCTTTCAGATGCGCTCGACCAGCTGCTCCCGCCAGATGATCGTTACAGCCACCGCCACGGCGCCCGCGGCCACGGTCGCGACCACCTGCTGCCCGTGTTCGTCGCACCGTCGCTGACGGTGCCCGTGCATGACGGTCGCCTTCTTCTCGGCACGTGGCAGCGTGTCGTGCTCATCGACACGAACGTCGACAACCCGCGTCGCACCGTCCGGCTCAGTCTGCTGGCGGGTTGATCACTGAGGAGAGCGGGGGTGGTGCCGTGGGGGGACGCCGCCCCCGAGCCGCGTCGACGACGGCTGCGCCGTCAGCAGCGGCGAGTGGGGCGGAGGGGTCCCCGCGGCGACAGGACCCCCGCTCTCCTCACACATTTCCCGACGACTGACTGACGTGCGGGACGGCGTGGCTGTGGACGATGGCATTGTGTGCGACCGTCATCCCGCCCGCCGCAACGACGAGCATCACGACCCACGTTGCACCGATCCACAGACGCGTCGTCGGTGACACCGGCGCAGGCTCGAGGCCGCGTCGTGCGTTGCGGAAGCGCTGGAACGTCGTGATCGCTCCGATGATCAGCAGGATCAATGCGAACGGGTTTCCAAACAGCAGGAAGAACACGAACATCAGCGCGAGTCCGAGCACGTTCATCCACCGGCTCAGTGCGTTCGTGATGCGGCCGCCGTCCAGCGGGCTCATCGGCACGAGGTTGAAGAGGTTGATGAAGCAGCCGAAGTACGCCAGCGAGAGCAGCAG
>JBHEMA010000240.1:0-7654 GCA_046262795.1 Candidatus Dormibacteria bacterium
GCTCGGCACCGCGGCTGCGCCGACGCTCGCCGCAGCATGGACCTTCAGCACCGCGGCGCACGGTGACATGGGCAACCTGCAGTCGACGCCGATCGTGCATGACGGCTGCGCGTTCATCGCGTCCACCAGCGGCATCGTCTACGCGATCAACGCCGCCACGGGCGCCGAGGTGTGGCAGCACCAGCTCAGCGTGGTGACGCCCGGCTCGAGCGGTGACGTCGTGGGTGCGCTGGCGACGACGGCCGGTCACATCATCGCGCTCGTCAACCAAGCCGGCGACGGGATCAATGGTCCATACGTCGCCGCGCTGGACGAGCAGAGCGGTTCGCCGGTGTGGACCAGCTCGCCCATCACCACGCTCAGCGGGTACTACACGAACGCGTCGGCGCAGGTGTTCAACGGTGTCGTCTTCGCGGGCTTCTCGCCACCTGAGGGACAGAACGGCGCCACCGGCGGTTTCGGATTGATCGACGCGGGCACCGGGCTCCTGCTGACGGTCACGCCCACGATCCCGCTTTCACGTCAGGCGCAGGGCTTCGCCGGTGGCGGCATCTGGTCGACGCCTGCGTTCGATCCCGCCACCGGCTTCGCCTACGTCGGCGCGGGCAACCCGTACAGCAAGACCCAGGAGGATCAGAACACCAACGCCATCCTCAAGATCGACCTGCGGCCAAAGTCGCCGACGTTCGGCGCGATCGTCGCGGCGTACAAGGGCAACGTCGACCAGTACACGCAGGCGCTGCAACAGCTCTCGCAGACGCCCGCCTGCGCCGCATCGCAGAGCGCGCCAAGCCCGCTCGACGACCCCGTGTGCGGACAGCTCGACCTCGATTTCGGCGCCTCGCCGAACCTGTTCGTTGACGCCGGTCACCTCGTCGTCGGCGACCTGCAGAAGTCAGGCGTCTATCACGCTGCGGACGCGACCTCGATGGCACCGGTGTGGAACACGATCGTCGGCGGCAGCTGTCTCGTGTGCAACGCGGCGTCGACCGCGGTCGCGGATGGATCCGTGTTCGGCGAAGCAACGCCCGGTGGCGTCGCGTTCGCCCTCTCACAGGCGGACGGCACCCGCCAGTCGGCCACGGCCGTGTCCGACGGGATCCACTACGAGGCGACGAGCACCGCGGACGGCGTCGTGTACACGGCCGACACGACGGGTTTTCTGGATGCGTTCGACGCAGCGACGGGGCTGCCCTTGCTGCGACACCCGATGGCGCTCGACACCGGTGCGCCGACCGCGAACCTCACCGCTGACGGCATTGCGATCGCGTACCACACGCTGTACGCAACCGCGAGCGAGGGTTCAGGAAGCGGTTCCAACTCGGGCGGATTCCTGATCGCCTACCGCTGAGCCACTAAGGGGAACGGGGCCGTGGCGCATGAACGTCGCGGCCCCTGCTCCGAGTCAGAGGACGTTCAAGAGCAGCGTGCCGAAGACGACCTGCACGACGACGTACAGGACGATGTATGCGACGAGCGTCGCCAGCGCGGGCAGATCGAATCCCGAGCGCGCGCCGCGCCGTGACAGCCCCGCGAACGGCCGCACCAACGGGTTGGTCATCGACCGGATGCCCATCACCAGCGGATGCCAGGGATCGGCGCTGAAGAGCGACACCAGCAGCCGGATCAGCACGAGTATGCCCAGCACGATGATGATCTTCTCGAGCAGGTTGGCAATGAAGAAGACGATGTCCGCGGCGAGGCTGACGCGCCCGCCGAGCAACAGTGCTTGTGTCGCGATCTGTGCAATGAAAAAGATGACGAGGATTGCGAGCAGCGGCGAGAGGTCGAGTCCCGCGATGTTGGGAAGGATGCGTCGAAAGGGCCGCAGTATCGGGTCCACGACGATGCGCAGCCAACGAACGACCGGGTGCCACGGGCTGACCGGCAGCCATGAGACGAGGATGCGCGCGATGATCAACACGTAGAGAACGACCGCCGCGTCGTTGATGATCGTCGCGATGGTGGACGCCGTCACGTCGCGGTTGCTGCCGGTGTCGCAGGTGTGCGCGCGGCGACATATCGAGCTTCCAGCCGTGCCGCCGTGCGCGCCCAGAGCACATACAGCAGCGGCGTGCCGATGACGAGCACCGCGATCGCCGTCCACTGCGCCTCCCGCAGTCCGAACGGTCCCGGTGGTTCGCTGGCGCGGAACATGAAGATGACGAGCTGGCTGATGGCATAGAGCGGCACGTAGGTCAGCGTCAGGATTCCATTGCGGACGTTGCGCCGATAGAGCAGCAGCAGGACGAGGCCGATCACCAGCGTGCCGAGCGCTTCGTACGCCGCCGCCGGTTGGTAGAACCACGGGCCACCTGCGTCACCGACGCAATGAAAGCCCTGCTGCAGGATGGCGCAGTGATCGCCACCAGGAGGGTTTTGAAACGCGTAGCCGGTTGCCCATGGCAGGTTGCTGCGGTCGCCGAGGATGTCGCCGTTGATGAGGTTGCCGAAGCGGCCGATCGGCTGGCCGACCACCGCAAAGACCATGCCTCCGTCGAGCACCATCCATGGGTTGATGCGGTGCCGCCAGGCGAGCACGGCGAGCGTGGCCATCCCGGCGATGATGGCGCCGAAGAAGGCCATGCCCCCCTGCCAGAACGCGATCAGGTTGATCGGGTTGAGCAGGTAGTTGTGCACGAAGTCGGGTTGCTGCACGTCGTAGTACAGACGAGCGCCGATCAGGCCGAAGACGATCGTCCAGACGGCGATCCGCTCGGCGACCGCGCGGGACACACCCTTGCGCAGTGCCAGTGGCAGCACGCCGAGCTGGTATGCCGTGAAAAAAGCGAGCGCATAGAAGATGCCGTACCAGTGAATCGGAAGCGGTCCGATCTGGAGGACGGGATCGATGTTGATCGTGATCGTGCTGACCGCGCCGATGGCGTTCATGTCAGGCCCCATGATGCGCATCGCCGGTAGCCGGTCGCACTTCGAGGAGGCGATAGGCCTGGCGCGAGCGAACGCGGCTCACGGCGAGCCCCTGGTCAATCAGCCAGCGTGCCAGCGTGTCCGAGCCGAGGTGACGCTGCACCACCAGATAGGCAACGCCGTCGGGTCGCAGCCGTCGCAACCATGTGAGCACGACGTCATGCAACTGCGCCTTCCCGAGGCGCACCGGCGGGTTGCTGTAGACCGCATCAAATTGGAGCAAATCGGGCACATCGTTTGGTGTTCCCACATGCACGTTGGTCGCTCGCTCGAGCCGCGCGTTCTCTGCGGTGAGCTCACGTGCGCGAGCGTTGACGTCGATGGCCCAGATCGTGGCGGCAGGGGCGCGCAGCGCCATCGTGACCGCGATGGCGCCGTACCCGCAGCCGAGGTCGAGTAAGGCGCCGCGTTGCGGAGGCTGCACGGATCGCAGGAGGAGCTCGGTGCCGCGATCGAGGCGGCCGTGCGCGAACACGCCGCGGTCGGTCTGAAAGTCCATCTTCCTGTCGGGCAGCACGACACGCACGTTCACGCGACGCGACGCCACGCGTGGCTCGCTGCTGAAGTAGTGCTCGTCGGACACAGCGCGATTCTCGGATACTCGACTTATGACGGTCTTCGACGTTCCGCTCGACGAGCTCCGCCGCCGCGGTAGCTACAAGTGGCGAGCGTATCCCGAGGATGTGCTCCCGGCGTTCGTTGCGGAGATGGACGTGGCGCTGGCGCCCGCAGTGCGTTCCGCGCTGGCGACGGCGATCGCGTGTGGCGATGCTGGATACGCCTGGGACGACCCTGCAGTGGCAGCTGCGCTCACCGAGTTCACGGCGGCTCGCTTCGACTGGCAGCTCGACCCGTCAGCCGTCGTGCTCATCCCCGATGTGATGGCCGGGGTGCTCGGGGTGCTCCGGCTGCACTGCAAACCGGGTGACGGCGTCGTCGTGAACACACCGGTGTACCCACCCTTCTTCAGCCACATCGCCGAAGCAGGATGCCGAGTCGTCGAAGCGCCGCTGCGCAATGACGAGGGCATATACGTACTTGATTTCGATGCGCTCGAGCGCGCCTTTGCGAGCGGCGCACGCGTGCACCTGCTCTGCAATCCGCACAATCCGACAGGACGCGTGTTCGCGCGAAGCGATCTCCAACGCGTCGTCGGTCTGGCCGAGCGCTACGACGTCCTCGTGCTCTCGGATGAGATTCATGCGCCGCTGGTGCTGCCCGGCGCGGAGCACGTGCCGTTCCTCACGCTCGGCGAGCGTGCCGCGTGCCGGTGCATCGCTTTTCATTCGGCCTCAAAGGGCTGGAACATCCCCGGACTCAAGTGCGCGCAGGCGGTGGCCACGTCGCCGGCAACGCGGTCACTGCTCGGGCGCGTCAGCGAGGACGCCATCTACCGCACCGGATACCTGGGCATCGTCGCCACCGTTGCCGCGTACCGCGAATCGAGTGAATGGCTTGATGAGCTGTGCACGGGGCTGGAGCGCAATCGACGGCTCATGAGCGAGCTGCTCGCGGAGCGCCTGCCGCTGGTGCGGTACTCACGACCGGAGGGCAGCTATCTCGGGTGGCTCGACTGCCGACGGTTGCAGCTGGAAGACGATCCTGCCGCCGTATTCCTCGAACGCGGGCGCGTTGCATTGCGACCGGGTCCCGACTTCGGCAGCGGTGGCGAAGGATTCGTGCGCGTGACGATGGCCACGTCACCGCCGGTGCTGGAAGAGATCGTCGA
Organism: Candidatus Dormibacteria bacterium; assembly: GCA_046262795.1. GTDB lineage: Bacteria > Chloroflexota > Dormibacteria > Aeolococcales > Aeolococcaceae > JAFALX01. The sequence goes on from JBHEMA010000240.1 coordinate 4,661, forward strand.
CCGTATGGCCGCAGCAATCAGCTGACAGATGAGGTCAGGAGAGAGCGCGGAGCGCGGTGACGAGCCTCTCCACGGATGAGCCCACGCCGTACCGGCGCGTGAGACTTTCAAGATTCGCTGCGTCGACGGGGTACGCGTCCCGCTTTCCGCCCGGCAGTGCGATGTCGAGATCGGCGACCGGAGGGACCACCTTCATCGCTCGGGCGAGGTAGTCACGCTGCGCATCGCTGAGACGCGCGTTCTCGAGCACACCGGCAACGCCACCGTGAGTGCGAATGAGCGACGCCGCGGCGACTGCGCCGACACCACGCAATCCGGGCAGCCCATCCGACGGATCACCACGCAGCACGGCGAAGTCCGCATAGCGGCGTCCCGGGATGCCGTAGCGTCGTGACACTTCGGCTTCGCCGACCACAGTGAGCCCGCGTTTCTCTGGATAGAGCACGACGACGCGGTCCTGCTCGACGAGCGCGAAGAGGTCGCGATCACCGCTTGCTATCTCGACCGTGCCGCTCGCTTTCGCCGCCCACGACGCGATGACGTCTTCCGCCTCATAGTCCTGGAGGCCGGCGATGTCGACGCCGATCGCTGTGAGCAGGTTGGTGATCACGGGCATCTGCGGCGCGAGCAGCGGCGGGATCGGTTCTGCGGTCCTGTGCTCTTTGTATTCCGGGATAAGTGCAACGCGCCACGCAGGGCGCCAGTCCTCGTCGGTGGCAATGGCGAGATATCGCGGTCTGCGCTCGCTGATGAGGCGCGCCAGCGTTTCGAGAAACCCGCGCACGCCGTTGACGGGCGCGCCGTCAGGCGATCGCACCGTGGCGGGCACGGCGTAGTACGCGCGGAAGATGAGGCTCGACCCGTCGACGAGGAGCCAGTTCACGCCCCGGTGCCGCGCGGTCCCGTTGATCCCGCTATTCTCCGCGGAATGAATGAGGGAGACGCGTTTCAACGCGCAAGCGACGACTTCGTGGAGCAGGCCCGGAACATCCGATCGGACCAGTGGTCATCTTCGACGCCGTGCACGGAATGGGACGTGCGCGCGCTCGTGAACCACATTGCGGGCGAGTGGTTGTGGGTCGGCGAGCTCATGCAGGGCAAGACGATCGACGAGGTCGGTGAGAGGCTGAACGGCGACATCCTTGGTGACGACCCGCTGGCGAAGTTGAGCGAAGCGCACCGCACGGCCACGGCGGCGTTCAACGCACCGCGCGCGATGGAGAAGACGGTGCATCTGTCTTCCGGAGACACGAACGGCCAGGACTACGCGCAGCAGATGGTGTCCGACAGCGTGATCCACACGTGGGACCTCGCGCGGGGCATCGGCGGCGACGAGACACTCGATCCGCAGCTCGTCGACTTCGCGTGCGACTACTTCCAGAAGCATGCTGAGGAGTGGCGTTCGGGCGGCGCGTTCGCGGCGAAGAAAGAAGCGACGGACGACTCGAAACAAGCGCAGCTGATCGCGATCACGGGGCGCTAACAGAGCCGGCGGCCGCGCGCGAAGGCTGGCCCGGTACCGAAACGTGAACAATCCGCGTTGTCCGGCGGATGGCTGACACCTAGGCACGGAGCCTTTTATATTCGAGGGGAGTCAGGAAGCCGAGAGTGGAATGGAACCGTCGTTGGTTGAAGTGGCGGATCCAATCGGTGATCGCGCGGACGCCCTCGTCAAGCGTGTGGAAGTGATGATACGCGAGGAACTCTCGCTCCAATGTGCTGTCCCAGCTCTCGATGCACGCGTTGTCGAACGGGTTGCCGACCCGGCTCGCACTCCGCCGACTGCCGATGTGCTCGAGCATCGCCTGGTACGGCCGCGCCAGGTGCGGCGAACCGCGGTCACTGTGGTGCACGGGCCCTCGCTCCGGACGGCGTCGTCGGACGGCACGCGTCAGCGCCGCCATCGTCAACGTCGTGTCATTGCGTTCGCTGAAAGCGAAGCCGACGATGCACCGCGAGAACGCGTGTGCAGGGTGGCCAGGAACAGCGGTCCTTGCTCAGTGCTGATGGTTTTGACATCGCCCCACCAGAGTCGGTTTGGTGCCGTGGCGTGAAAGTGTCGCTGCACCAAGTCGCTGTGCGACACGACTGGCACCGGGATCGCAGGTCGTGGCCGAGAGGGCCGTCGCCTCCCCTCCGTGCGACGCAGCCAGCGCCGCAGGCTGCGCGTGGTCATGCCCAGACGCGCTGCTAAGTCCTCTTGGGTTCCATCCCAGCTCCGCCACAGCTCCACGCACCGCCGGCGGAACTCCTGCGTGTACTCGGGTCGCTTGGCCCCCATGGACGCCTCCTGGTTGTCCGATCGGACAACCGTAGTGTCCAAGAAGCCATTACCAAAGCAAGACGACTTTGTCCGTCGCATGTCCGGCTAGCGAACGTATGTTTGCGAGATGCGAATCTCTACGAGGCGGTCCGCGCGTAATCTCTTAAGGGCGCGCGGGAGTGCCGGAACTGGTCTACGGAATGGTCCCAAAAACCATCGCCCGACAGGGCTTGTGGGTTCGAGTCCCACCTCCCGCACTCTGTGCCACGTGCGATGACGCGACCGCGCCAGGAAGTCGAAGACGTCTTGCGGTTGAACGCACTGGGTTTCAACAAGAGTTGCATCGCGAAGCTCACCGGCATACCTCGTGGGACCTTGAGAGCATGGATCACGCCGCGTTACCGACCTCAAGATCCCGAAGCAGCGGCCATACGGCGAATGGGCTGCTTTCGCTGTGACCTAGCCGTTGAACCACCGGAAGCTCAATACAGTTACCTGTTCGGGCTGTATCTGGGCGATGGATATCTCGTTCAAATGGGACCCAAGCGCAACTGGCGCTTGCGCATCTACCAAGATCAGCGTTATGTGAACCTAATCGACGAGTGTGCAAGTGCCATGAAGGCAGTCACGCCGCGAGTCGTAGCGGTTACGCGATGTATTGGATGCGTCGCGATCGGGGCGAGCTGGGGACATTGGATTCATGTCATCCCCCAGTACGGTGCCGGCCCGAA
>JBHEMA010000241.1:0-3949 GCA_046262795.1 Candidatus Dormibacteria bacterium
GCCCCAGGGAACGTCGTGCGGCCCGTCGAGGGACGTCAGCGGTCCGTACCACATCGAGAATGTCGAGATGCCGACGGTGGTGGCGGGCGATGACAACCGCGCTGCGTTCGCCTTCCTCGGCAGCACCACGCCCGGCGACGACCAGGACAACAGGTTCGTCGGCGCCTGGGATCTCTACGTTGCGGTGACGTACGACGGCGGTCAGACGTGGACGACCACCGACGCGACACCGAACGCGCCCGTGCAGCGCGGATGCATCGAGTTCAACACCGCAAACTGCCCGCGCACACGCGGCAGCGACGACCAGCGCAACCTGCTCGACTTCAACGACATGACCATCGACAAGGAGGGCCGCATCCTCTACGCGTACACCGATGGCTGCCAGCAGGACCCCACACCGCCGCAGGGCCACGGCCCGTGTGCAATCGATGCGACGCGTCTCAGCGGGTTGAACCCGGAGATCGAGGGTCCGGCGATCCTGCGGCAGAGCTGCGGGCTCGGTCTGCTCTCGCAGTACGACAGCACTGCTGTGTCGTGTACGCCGGCCACGGGTACTCCCGAGGTGGCTCGTGCCCCGCTCTTCGTCGGCGGGGGTGCGGCGGCGCTGCTGGCTGTTCTCGTGGCGCGTCGTCGCCGCCGCCGCTCGGCGCTCGAAGCATGAGGTAGGCACGTTGTCCTACCGACGGTAGGATACGAGTATGAAGGTCAGCGTCAGCCTGCCGGACGAAGACATTCGCTTTCTCGATGAGTACGCACAGCAGCAAGGGATCTCCTCGCGGTCGGCCGCTGTGCACCGAGCCGTCCGACTGCTGCAGGCCTCGGGCCTCGGCGCCGCCTACGAAGCGGCGTGGAATGAGTGGGAGGCTTCGGAAGACGCACCTCTATGGGACTCGACGATCAAGGACGGTCTGTAGGCTGATGCTCCGCGGAGAGCTGCGCTTCGTGGACTTCGAGCCGGTCAGGGGTTCCGAGGCGAACAGGCGACGCCCGGCAGTGATCGTGAGCAACGACGGCGCCAATGACGCGGCATCTCGCGTAGGACGTGGGGTTATCACAGTGCTCCCGGTGACCTCAAACGTGCGAGGGGTGCTCCCATTTCAGGTGCTCATACCGCGAGGCACTGCAGGGCTCGACCGAGCGTCGAAAGTCCAGGCCGAGCAGGTGCGATCTGTCGCCGTGGAGCGGGTTGGTGGTGCCCTAGGTCAGCTTCCGGCGGCACTGATGTTCGACATCGACGAGGCGTTGCGACTCCACCTGGCGTTGTAGCCGCGATCGCACTCGGCTATGTAAATCTAGGTTCCTCAAGCTGACATAGGAGACCGAGCCATGTCGAATACAGCTGCCACCGCGAAAGGCGTGCGCTACCGCGACTACGGTGATCCCTCCGTGCTCAAGCTGGAGGACATCCCGCGGCCCAGCCCCAAGGCCGGTGAGGTGCTGGTCCGAGTACGAGCCGCGGGTGTCATTCCCATGGATTGGAAGCTCCGCGCCGGCCACCTCAAGGACTTCATGCCTTTGGAGTTTCCGCATGTCCCCGGATACGAGTTGGCCGGCACCGTCGATGCAGTCGGCGAGGGCGTGGCGGAGTTGCAACCCGGTGATGAGGTGTTCGGCCGGGGTTCCGGAGCCTACGCCACGCATGCGGTCGCGCCGGTCGCAACGCTTGCCAAGAAGCCTGCCCAGCTGAGCTTCGAGGAAGCAGCGCATTTGGGCATGAGCGGCGTGACTGCGTGGCAACTCGTGGATGCGGCAGGCTTGCAGCAGCGTCAGCGGGTGCTCATTCACGGCGGCGCCGGCGGGGTCGGTTCGATCGCAGTGCAGCTCGCACACTGGAAGGGCGCGCACGTCCTGGCCACGACATCAACGGGAAACGTCGAGCACGTGCGAGCGTTGGGCGCCGACGAAGTCATCGACTACACGAAAGGGCCGTTTGAAAACGAGGTCACGGACGTCGATGTGGTGCTGGATACGGTCGGTGGGGACGTGCTCGACAAATCCTGGGGGGTGCTCAAGCCGGGCGGCCTCCTGATCACAACAGCGGCGATGATGCCTGACGCCGAAACCGCGGCTTCCCATGGCGTGCGAACGGCTGGCCTCCCGCGTACGGAGAACACGGCGCCCGTCCTCAACAAGCTGGCGGAACTCGTCGTGTCTGGGGTTATCAAGCCGCAAGTGGCTGAGACGTTTCCTCTCGAAGACGCTGTACGCGCACATGCAGCAAGCGAGACGGGGCACGGCCGCGGACGGCGTGTCCTGATCCCGTAGCAGACCCGAGCGCGTCGACGCGCTCGGAAACGGTACGAACGTACCCGCACGGGGAGTCGAACCCCGGTTACCACCTTGAAAGGGTGGTGTCCTGACCGCTAGACGATGCGGGCGCGGTGCCCATGGTAGGGAGGGATCGGCGCCGTACCCGCGGCTATACTCGCGCCGATGCCGTTCCGCGAGATCATCGGCAAGTCGGTCGGGTTCGGGCTCACCGCGGCGGCGCTCGCCGCGGGCGGGGTGCTCGCCCTCCTCGGCGCGCACGCGTACAACGACTACCTCAACGCGATCCTCGGCTGGGGCCTCATCGGGCTGGCGTTGATCACCGCGGGGTATGGCGCGTTCGCGATCCTCGCGATCATCTACGACGCGCGGCTCAGCAAGGAAGAAGCGGAGGTCCACATCACGCCGCGCGGCGCGCCTCCTTCGCCGCCGCCTCCGTGGGGCATGGGCGACATCGGTCGTCCCGGTGGTGGTGTCGTTCACGTCAGTGCACCGCGGGGCGGTGGTGCGCCGCGCCTGATGAGCGTGCGCGTCTCCAACCTCGACGGCGCGGTCTTCATCGTCGGCCTGCTGGCGTGGACCATCGTCACGCTGGTGTTCTTCGCCCCGACGCACTGAGCGCTGTCAGAACCCGCTTCGCTCCGTCGCCGACCGGTCCGCTCCACTTCGGCTCCGTCCGCACCGCGTTGTTCGCGTGGCTGGCTGCGCGGCACGCCGGCGGCGCGTTCGTGCTGCGCATCGAGGACACCGACCAGGAGCGCTACATTCCCGGAAGCGAGGCGCTCATCGTGGAGACGCTGCGCTGGCTCGGCCTCGATTGGGACGAAGGCGTCGAGGTCGAGGGTCCGCATGCACCGTATGTGCAGTCGTTGCGCGTCGACACGTACCAACGCTACGCGGAGCAGCTGGTCGAGCGCGACGCGGCCTACTGGTGCACGTGCACACCTGCGCGGCTCGCGGAGATGCGCGAGCAACAGCAACGCCGTCACGAACCGACGCGCTACGACCGTCGCTGCCTTCACGACGCGGAGCGCGTCGCCGGAGAACGCGCCGATGGCAAGCGCGCGGTGCTGCGACTGCGCATGCCCGACGGCACCACGGAATGGGACGACATCATCCGCGGCAGCGTCACAGTCGAGAACGCGAACGTCGACGATCAGGTGCTGCTCAAGTCCGACGGGTTTCCGACATATCACCTCGCCGTGGTGGTCGACGATCACCTCATGGAGATATCGCACGTCATCCGCTCTGAGGAGTGGATCCCGTCGACGCCGAAACATCTGGCGCTGTACGCCGCATTCGAATGGCAGCCGCCGCTGTTCGCGCACGTGCCCGTCGTGCTCGGACCTGACGGGTTGAAGTTGAGCAAGCGCCGCGGTGCGCGCAACGTGCTCGAGTACGGTGAGCTCGGCTACGTGCCGGCGGCGATCGTCAACGCGATGTCGCTGCTCGGATGGTCGTCGGGCACCGACGACGAGGTGTTCACGCTCGAGGAGCTGCGAGAGCGGTTCACGCTCGAGCGCATCCACCCCGCGCCGGCGACCTTCGACCCGAAGCGCCTCGACGATCTCAATGGCGTGCACATCCGGCGCATGGACACGGATGCCTTGATCGAGGCCTTGGAGTACCACCTGCCGGGCACGAGCAAGGACGTACGCAGGCGGCTCGTGCCGATGCTGCG
>JBHEMA010000242.1:0-5839 GCA_046262795.1 Candidatus Dormibacteria bacterium
GTACGGCCCGATGATGTGCACCGGCCCGCCGGAATCCTCCACCCGCAGCGGATGACATGACGCCATCACGCGCGCGGCGTTGCGCTCGCGGCTCAGCGCGACGTCGACGATGCCGCTCCATCCCTCCCCGCGCCCGAAGCCACCGATGAGGCTCAGCCTGCCGTCGAGCACGTGGAATATCAGCGCGTCGGAGGCACCGAGCGCTGCGACGGCATCGCGGAGTGGAGGTGGCATTGGTGATTCGAGCACGACCACCCCCTCTGGCCCAGCCATGCAATGCAGCCTGGGGCACGATCCGGCGGCCGGCGGCGGCGGAGTTTTCGCAGCCTGGCCGCGACTTTTTGACGTCCCTGTAAAGCGCGCCCGACGCTTCTGAAATCGACCACCGGGGCTGTTGCAAGAAGCTGCAGCGCCTGGCATGATTGTTTGCCGTGACCAGCCCTGGCGACGGCAGGGTCACGCGAGCGCAGTTGCGACCGGCGGGGGTAGCTCCTCGCCGTGCGACTCCGCGACTTCCATACCGGCCCCAGAGCCGGCCCGCGATGAGCGGCGAGGCATTCTTCGATCTCGCCCTCGACCTGCTCGCGGTCGTCGGGACCGACGGGTACTTCAAGCTCCTCAACCCCGCATGGGAGCGGTCGCTCGGATGGTCGGGCGACGAGCTGATGCGCCGCCCGTATCTGGAGTTCGTGCATTCCGACGACCGCGACGCCACCGTCGCTGAAGCATCGAAGGTCGCCGCCGGCCTCCAGACGATGCAGTTCCGCAACCGCTACCGCTGCAAGGACGGTTCCTACAAGTGGCTCGCGTGGACGGCCACCGCTGCGATGGCGGACGGCGTCATCTATGCAGGAGCGCGCGATGTCACCGCGACCGTGCACGCGGAAGAGGAGGAACGCCGGCGCATGCGCGAGACTCTCGATCGCATCGAGGGCGCGATCCTGCAGCCTGGGTTCGGCATCGCATGGCAGCCGATCGTCAGCCTGCCCGACCATGCAATCAAGGGGTTCGAGGCACTGTCGCGTTTCCACGTGCCACCGCCGCAACCGCCGGATCGGTGGTTCGCCGAGGCCGAAACGGTGGGGTTGCGATCGCAGCTCGAACTGTGTGCCATGACTGAAGCGCTGAAGTTCGCCGACGTCGTCCGGCCCGAGTGCTTCATCTCGCTCAACGCATCACCGGACACGCTCTGCAGCGCCGAGCTTGGCAAGCTGCTTTCCAACGTCGATCCGGCACGCGTCGTCGTCGAGGTCACCGAGCACGCGGTGGTCGACGACTACGACACGCTGACGAGCGCCGCGAACCGCCTTCGTTCGATGGGCATCCGGCTCGCCATCGACGATGCCGGCGCAGGCTTCGCCAGTCTGAGTCACGTGGTCCGCCTGCTGCCCGACTTCATCAAGCTCGACTCCTTCCTCACGCGGAATGTGGACCACGATCGCGTGAAGCGCGCGCTTGCAGCGGCCCTGGCGCGGTTCGCGCGCGAGATCGGCGCTCAGCTGATCGCCGAGGGCGTTGAGACGGAGACGCAGCTCCGCGTCGTCGAGGACCTCGGTGTGGACTACGCGCAGGGCTTCTTGTTGGGGACGCCGGCGCCGCTCTAAACTGCAGGCGCATGGAAGGGAGCTCCAGAGGGTGGATGCTGTATGGCAGCCGGCTGGTCGTGCTGGCTACCGCTGTCGTCGCCGCCCTGATCACCGCGACCACGGTTCGGGCGTACGACCCACCCGGCGTCACCAACCGCGTCTCCGTCGCGAGCGACGGCTCGGAAGCGAACGGCGTCTTCGGCTTCTCGTCGGACTTCCCATGGGTCAGCGCCGACGGGCGGTACAGCGCCTTCTACAGCATCGCGTCGAATCTCACCGCGGGCGCATCCGCTACTACGGCGCAGGCGTACGAGCACGACGCGGTCACCGGACAGACGCTGCCCGTGTCGGTCGCAAGCGACGGGAAGCTGGGTGACAAGGCGTCGTTCGCTTCCAGCATCTCCGACGACGGACGGTACGTCGCATTCGAGAGTGACGCCGACAACCTCGTTGTGAACGATCACAACCAGGGCGGCGCCGACGGCAACAGCGAGGGACGCGACGCCTTCGTGCACGACCGACTCACGGGAACCACGACACGTGTTTCGGTTGCGACCGATGGCTCCGAGGGCAACGAGAGCTCGTACGATCCGAACATCTCTGCCGACGGTCGTTATGTTGCGTTCTTCAGCGATGCAACGAACCTGGTTGCGAACGACACCAATGGCTTCCCCGATTGCTTCCTGCGCGACATGGCCACCGGCGCGACGACGCTCGTGTCGCTCGCGTCCGATGGAAGTCAGGGCAACGCCGGCTCCGGATACTGCAAGGTCACACCCGGTGGCGGCAAGGTCGTCTTCACCAGCGCGGCGACCAACATGATCCCGGGCACGACCGTCTCGCATTACGCCGTGTACGTGCACGATATCGCAACCGGCGTCAACACCCTCGCGTCGGTCGCAAATGATGGGACCCTCGCCAACGACGACTCCGGCGGCGGCTCCATCAGCGCCGACGGGCGGACTGTCGTGTTCAGCAGCACCGCGACAAACCTTGTGCCATCGGACGGCAACGGCAGCAACGATGTCTTCGTCCACGACCTCGTCACGGGCAGCACGAAGCGGGCGTCAGTTTCGAGTGACGGAGTCGAGGGTAACGCCGCGTCAGACCAGCCGAAGATGAGCTCCGACGGGCGCTTCATCGAATTCTGGAGCGACGCGAGCAACCTCGTGGCTGACGACAGCAACGGCGCTCGCGACGTCTTGATCCACGACGTGCTCACCGGCGAGACGACGCGCGCGTCACTGTCGAGCGACAACGGTCAGGGCAACGGTTCCTCGTGGCTCGAGGACATCTCTGCGTCCGGACGGTACGCCGTATTCGAGAGCAATGCGAGCAATCTCGCGGCGAACGACACCAACGCCGCAGGCGACATCTTCGAGCGCGACCTCGGCCCACCCGTCGGTCCATTCGCGCTGCAAGTCAGCGGCGGTGCACCGACCGTGACCGTGAGTGGGCGGGCGCGCTTCGGAGGCGTCACCGTCAGCAGTGCGGGCGACGCTGTAGGCGACGCGGTCACGGGTGGTTCGCAGGCGGGCGCCGATATCACGCACGCCGGAGTCGTGTACCGGCCGGAGGACGGAACGCTGCAGCTCACGATCGACACGGCATCCATGCCGGCCGAGGGCTCTCCGGGCGTCGTTGCCGGATTTGATCTGCACGCAGGCGGAGCGACCTACGAGGTCCTAGCCGCAGCGCCCGCTTATGCGGCGCCGTCGTTCGGTCTTCTCACCTGCTCATCGACGGTGTGCTCACCCGGCCCGATGCTGACCGGTGGTTACGGCACGCAGGGCACCAGCATCGTTGTATCGGTGCCGCTGACCGCGCTGGGTCTCGTGGAGACGAGTGCAATCACATCCATCCACGCGTTCACCGCACTCGGTACCTTCGCCGCCGGCGCCAGCGCGACACTCGACACCGTCGATCTTCCGGACGCGATCTTGCCCGCCCATACCGTCGCGCTCGGTTCGGCAGCCACCGGCACAGCGTTGGGCAACGTGCAGTTCGGTGCACCGGTCAAAATCAGCAACGGGGCGTTCTCGGCGCCGCTTGACGTCAGCGCACTCGGCTCCGGCGCGTACGACGTGTGGGCCCGCGCGTGCGTCGGCGCCGAATGTTCGACCACATCGGTTCCGGTGCAAGGTGGTCAACCGCAAACCAACGTCCCGGAATCGCCCTTCCTTCCGCTCCTCCCGGTTGTTGCGTTGATACCAGGAAGCGCGGCGCTCATCGGGCGAACGCGGCGCTTCCGGTTACGTCACCGCGCTGACGTGGCCGAGATCAGCTCGCCGCGCCCGCCATCTGCAGCATGAGACGAAGCTACGCGGTCGGTGCGAGCGCCGCGGCCCAACTGTGCTCGATCGACGGCGACAGCGACTGCATGAGCTCGCGAACCTCCTGGGTTCGCAGCGCGGGATGCCGCATGTGCGCCGCCAGATTCACTGTGTAGTGGCTGCGACGCCCGACGCGCCGTCGCACCAGGTATCCCGCGTCGACGAGGTCGTTGACGATCGCCTGGCACGCGCGCTCACTGACGCCCGCCAGCGTGGCAAGCTCACGAATGCGCGCCTGCGGCCGGGAGCCCAACGCCACGAGCACGATGCCGTGATTGCTGACAAACCGCCAGGAGCGTTCAAGCACCGCTACGTCATACGCGATGCCTGAAGTCGGATTCGCCAATGACATGGGCCCGTTCCAGAACCGTCACTGAGCGGTCGGCCCGCCGGCGACGGGCCACCGCTTTCATGGGCTCAGGAGTCAGCGTCCGACGAACGATCGGGGGAACGATCCGCATGAATGCCATCACGACGTGGCTGAGAAGGCTGCACCTGGCCGACCGCGAGGACGAGCGCGGTCAGGGCATGGTCGAGTACGCGCTCATCCTCGTGCTCATCGCGATCGTGGTGATCGTGATCCTGCAGGTGGTCGGGAACCAGGTGAACAACACCTTCTCGAACATCAGCAACGGCCTGTCGCAGTAGCGTCAGCCGCCCTCTTTCACCTCGATCAGCTCGTCAGCGACGAGCCCGTGCGCCTCACGGTGCACACGGTTCGCCGAGTCCTTGTCGGGCGCATCGACCAGACAGAACGCGCGGCCGCTGTCCTCGTCGAACCAGTACTTGATGTAGTGAACGCCGTAGCGCTCCTGCACCTTCAGATCCTGCTCGTGCGCACCCTTGATTGCCTCCGCGGTGAGACCGTCGATCTTGTGATGCAGGTCCATGTACAGCGGCATGCCGTCTCCTCCTTGCTCAGTTGCACGTCACCCGGGAAAGCAACGCGTGCGCGATCGTACGCCACTGCGCGTTCCTCTGTTGTCGACCGGCCGACACCTCGCGTGTCGGGATGCCGACAGCGTCAGGGCACGATGGCGGTGGCGACGACCTGCGTCTCGCCGGCGCGGAATGTCGCCGAGTTGAGCGGGTGCTCAGGGTGGTCCGGCTGGGCCAGCAACGCCCACGTCGCAAGGTCGTTTGCGCCTACGTGACGTGCCGCTGCCATGCCCCCGAGCGACTGCAGCCACGAGGCATACATCGCCCGCGTCGTCGCGTCGATGGGAGCGCTTCTCTCGATCAGCACGGTGCGCTGCTGGACGCGCTCGAGGCCGGCAGCGGTCAAGAATGACTCGAGCGCGGCGCCACGCACGGCGCCGTTCGCTTCCTCGGCGACATCGCTGAGCCGTCGCGTCGCTTCGAGCAGTCGCACGATGAGTCCCGGGTCGCCCGGCTCGACATGCCACTGCAGCATGTCGACGTCCTTGAGCGCGATCAGACCGCCGCTGCGCACGACGCGGCGGAACTGCGCAATCGCGGTGCGTACGTCTGCGTCGTCGAGGTACTGCAGCACGTTGGCACACCACACCGCTTCAAACGACCGGTCGGCGTAGGGCAGGGCGAGCACCGAGGCGCAATCGACACGGTCGTATCGCGAGCCTCGTGGAGTGCGCCGAGCGTGCGCGGCCGCTGCGTTGGTGGCGTCGAGGTCACACCCGACCACGACGCCGTCCGGTGCGACGCGCGTCGAAAGGGACTCGAGGTAGGTCCCGACGCCGCAACCGGCGTCGAGCACGCGCCACCCGCGCTGCAAGCCTGCGTGATCGAGAAGCAGCTCGTATTCAGCGCGACACGCTTCGAAGTGCAGCTCGAGCCACGACGCGTCGCAGAGCGCATGCGTCATGCGCCTATGCCGACTGCTGAACGAACCGGCGCAACCATGCGCCGGTTCGTTCAGCAGTCGGCATAGGCGCATGACGC
>JBHEMA010000243.1:0-5065 GCA_046262795.1 Candidatus Dormibacteria bacterium
GTCAACGACCCATCCATGCCGGGATGGATCGTGCACTTGTACGAGTACGTCCCGGGTTGCGAGAACTTGATCTGCCATGTGCCCTGTGGGGCGAAGTTCCCGTCGGTGAGACATGACTGATCAAACGTGATGTTGTGCAACACCGATCCCGTATTCGTCCAGCCCACGACCTGACCCACCTTCGCCGACGACGACGACGGCTGGAACTGCAGTGAGTCGGTCGCCGAAAGCTTGACCGCCGGCGAGCCGAGCGATGCTCCCGCACTGCCCGGGCACGCGCCACCACCGCCACTGGAACCGGAGCTCTGCGGCGGACCGTTGCCGCAGGCGGCAAGCCCGACCGCCAAGGAGGCGGCCGCCCCGGCCACGAGTGGACGCAGTCGCTTCATCGAGAACCTCCTTCGATTGGGGCGCCAACCGGCGCGGGCGCAGGAGTCACCGCCTGCGAGGAAACCCCGTACATCGTATGTGATGGTGGTTTCGAGCCGCCGCCGGGCGCAGCGCGACGCCCCCGTGACAGCTGTGCGGCGGCCTCCTGCTCATCACTCGCGGCATCGCCCAGGAGGCGCACGAAAATGATCGTGATGGCGACGAAGTAGATGATGTTGCCGAGTCCCAGCATGAGCACGCCCCCGTACTGCTGATCACTGACGGCGGCGATGCCCCAGAGCCGCGGCGCAATGACATAGAAGCCGTAGTACGCCGTCGGAGAGAGCGCGAAGATCAATCCGAGCACGGTCGGTGGGATGCCGGACACGACGAGCACCGCGATCCTTTCGAGTGGGCTGACGAGCCGCATATCTCCGCCGCGGATCGGGTCGATGATGGGCCACCAGAAGACGAGTCCGACCGCGATGAAGCTGACGTGCTCGATGATGTGCACCGGTAGGTCGGTGAGTGTCGTGTCGTACAGCGCGGGGATGTGCCACACGAGCATCACTACGTTGAAGACGATGAGCGCGATCCATGGCCGCGTCAGCAGCCACCAGACGCGACGCATCACGACGAAGCGATCGGGAGGCAGCGGGCGCATGCCCGCGATGCCGAGGATCAGCAGCGGCGGCGCGACCATCATGAGCAGCAGGTGCTGCAACATGTGCATCGAGAACAGGTACTCGTCGCCGGCGCGGTCGATCGGCGACAGCAGTGCGATGAACGCCGTCAGCACGCCCGCGGCGAAATAGACGGGGCGCCACGTCTGCGTGCGAAACCACGGCGAGACGTCGTCGCCGGTCGTGAGCACGGTCTTGAGCCACGCGAGCACGTAGACCGCGCTCAATGCGATCAGGCCGCAGAGGACGGTGGGTTCCCAGGACCAGTCGCCGAAACCGAGGTGGGCTTGCCTCAGTGGTTGCCGTCCTCAGGGAGCTCGACATATTCGCGGCGCGCGGCGCGCACCCACAGGGCGCAGCCGGCGACGAGCCATATCAGGCCGACGAGCCACATCGCCGGCCCCACCACATTGCGAATGTCACCAAGAAAGCCGACGAAGGTCACCGCAAGCGCGAGTGCGACGTTGATCGGGATTGCGCTCGGCGGCGGCAGATGCGGCGTGCCATGCCCGTTCTCCCCCGCATGACGCACCACGCCACCCGCCTCACCGGCATCCGGCGACGCCGCGGCGTCGCGGTTGCGCTTGCTCGCGTCCTCGCTCACTTGATGACTCCGAGATAGACAGATGCCCATACGAAGCAGATGCCGATCATCGCCAGCACAAGGATGAAGAAAGAGATGCCGAAGCGCATGTTCTTTCGTGCCAGCTTTCGGTCCATCAGGCGATCCTCACTGTGGTCATGCTCATCCCACCACCCGGTCGATCGCCATCACGGCGAAGAGCAGCGCCAGGTAGAGCATGGAATGGTAGAAGAGCCGCCGTGCCGAGCGCGCTGAGGGCCGGCGCACCGTTTGCACCGCATCGACGAGCAGCGCTGTATCGAGGACGGCGGCACCGGCGATGTACACCAGCCCGAACGAACGGGTGAGTGCGGGAAGCACCGTCACCAGCACGAGCACCACCGTGTAGAGCGCGATCTGCTGGCGGGTGTTGCGGTCGCCCGTGACCACCGGCAGCATCGGCACGCGGGCACGTGCGTAGTCGCCACGCACCAGAAGGGAAAGCGCCCAGAAGTGCGGTGGGGTCCAGTAGAAGACGATGGCAAACAGGAAGAGCGCGGTGAGCGAGAGCCCGCCGTCGACAGCCGCCCACCCGACGAGCGGCGGGATGGCGCCTGCAGCCCCGCCGATGACGATGTTCTGCATCGACGACCGCTTCAGCCACATCGTGTAGACGAGGACGTAGAACAGGAATGCAGCCATGGTCAACGACGCCGCGAGCAGGTTCACCGCGACAGAGAGCAGCAGGAACGAAGACGCCGCGAGCACCACGCCGAAGCCGAGCGCGTGCGCCGGCTCGATACGACCGGCGGGCAGCGGACGCGAACGGGTGCGTCCCATGCTGGAGTCGATGTCGCGGTCGAACCAGCAGTTGATCGCGTTGGCGCCCGCGGCCGCGAGCCACCCGCCGACGACGGTCGCGCACACCAATCCCAACGGCGGCAGCCCGCGTGCCGCCATCACCATCGCGGCGACGGCAGTCACCTCGAGCAACACGACCACGCGCGGCTTGGTGAGCGCGATGTAATCGCGCACCAGCAGCGAGATGTTGCGCCGCGGCAGCGCATCGACACGCACGGCGATGCTCATGCCGATACCACTCCTGCAGGCGAGCGCAGCACCTCAGTGCGCTGGCTGTCGACGGCAGGTGCTCGCACCTCATCGCTCCGCCGCGTGAGCACCGCGACGGCAACCGTCGACGCCCAGATCGCGCTCGCCAGCGACAGATGCAGGGCACGCACCCACGCCGGCAGACCGAGCAGCACCACAAGCGCGCCGGCCGCGATCTGCACCACGAGCAGCGCGCTCACCAGCATGGCGACGCCTCGCACAGCGCGATCCCCGCGACTGCGACGGATCACGATGCCCATCACCACGCCGAGCAGCACGACGCCAACGCCCGCAACGACCCGCTGCGCGACGTTGATCACCGCGAACTCGCCCGACGGCAGCGCAAAGCCACCCTCGCACAGCGGCCACCCGTTGCATGCTGCACCTGCGCCGTTCTCGACGACGAACGCGCCGCTGAGCGCGAGGATGTACGTCGCCACCGCTGCCAGCGCTGCGAGTGATGACGTGATGAATCGCGGCGCGGCAGGGGTGGCGGCGCTGGCACCCCGCTGTGGCAGCTGCTGAGGCATCACAGTGGGGCGTCTCAGATCGGCAGAATGAGCGTCTCGCCTCGGCGTGTCGAGGAGGTCGGCGGTGCCTGCGCCGACAGGACCCGTGCTGCGCCGCCCCGATTCAACAGCGACGTACACGAGCACACCGAGCAGGAGCAATGCATTGGCGAGGTGGATCATCACGACGCCACCCGGCAGCTCGTATTTGACGACGAGCGCGCCAAGCGCAGCCTGCAAGACGTAGAGGACCGCTGCCGCGATGGCCGCGACGAGCAGCCGGCAGCGATTGCGCTCCCAGAACAACGTCGACAGCGTCAACGCGACGACGGCGATGCCTGCGAGCAGGCTGATGCTGCGGTGCAGGAACTCGATGATCGATTGCGCGGTCGCCGCCGGAAGCAGCGATCCGTTGCACGACGGCCATGAGTCGGCGCATCCGAGGCCGCTGCCGGTGACGCGGACGATGCCGCCCATGATGATGAGCAGGTACACGAGCACCACGGTCGCCACCGCAAGGCGGCGGTAGGGCAGCGCCGGTCGCGTGCTCACGCGCGCACCTCGTGCACGGACGGCGCCTTACGCGGGCGCCGGCGCCGGCTCCGCCGTCTGTGCCTGGCGCTGTGCGATGCGGCGATCACGCACGGGACGACCGCTGTGGACCTCTGGGACTTCGTCGAAGTTCCACGCCGGCGGTGGCGAGCTTGTCGCCCACTCGAGCGTGTTGGCCTCCCACGGATCGTCCGACGCAGTCTTCGGCGTGCGCATGGTGATGATGAAGTTGATCAGGAACACCGTGACGCTGATGGCGATGACGAATGCGCCGAAGGTGATGAGCGAGTTCCAGTCGCCCCAGCCGCGGTCATCGAGGTACGTGGAGATGCGGCGTGGCATGCCCAACAAACCGATGACGTGCATCGGCATGAACGCGAGGTTGAGTCCGATGATCATCAGCCAGAAGTGCAGCTTGCCCAGCTTCTCGCTGAGGAAGCGGCCTGTGATCTTCGGGAACCAGTAGTAGATACCGGCGAACACACCGAGCACGCTCCCGCCGAACAGCACGTAGTGAATGTGCCCGACGACCCAGTACGTCCCGTGCACCGTGCGATCGACGGCGAGGCTACCGAGATACACGCCGTCGATGCCGCCGATGAGGAACATCAGGATGAAGCCCACCGCGAAGAGCATGGGCGTGTCGTATCGGATGCTCCCGCCCCACATCGTCGCCAGCCAGTTGAAGATCTTCACGCCCGTCGGGACGCCGATGATCATCGTGGTGAAGGCGAAGAATGTCTGCACCACGAGCGGCAGACCGGTGACGAACATGTGGTGCACGAAGACGATGAAGCCGAGCACGGCGATCGCCGCGATGGATGCCGCCATCGCCTTGTAGCCGAAGATCGGTTTCCGGCTGAACACCGGCACCACCTCGCTGATGATGCCGAACGCCGGCAGGATCATGATGTAGACGGCGGGGTGTGAGTAGAACCAGAACAGCAGCTGGTACAGGATGGCGTTGCCGCCGTTGCCGACGACAAAGAACGTCGTGCCGATCTGACGGTCGAGCAGCACCATTGCCAGCGCACCGGCGAGGAACGGCGAGGCAAGCACGACAAGTCCCTGCGTGATCTCCTGTGCCCACACGAACAGCGGCAACCGTCCCCACGTCATGCCCGGCGCTCGCATGTTGTGGATCGTCGCCAGGAAGTTGATGCCTCCGAGCATCGATGAGATGCCGAGCAAATGCAGCCCGAGGATCCACAGGTCCTGCCCCATGCTGCAGCTGTAGTGCGCTTCGGTCAGCGGCACGTATCCGGTCCACCCTGCATCAC
>JBHEMA010000244.1:0-3946 GCA_046262795.1 Candidatus Dormibacteria bacterium
TAGCGTCGGCGTCATGCGATCGTCCCGGTTCAGCGTGCGACCAGGTGCACGTCTCCCGCGATCAGCCGCTGCACGCCGTGCGACGTCTCAATGAGCAGCGCGCCATCAGGTGCGATGTCGCGGGCAACGCCGGACAGCACGCCGCCGTGCGCATCCGTCGCTTCAACGACTGAGCCGAGGCCGGCATCATGCCGCCGCCACTGGGCAAGCGTCGATTCCATGCCGTGCGCCTCCAGCTGTTGCAACCGGGTGTCCAGCGCGCGGAGCCACACGTCGAGGAGCGCTCGAGTGGATGGAACCTCATGTGTCACGTCCATCAAGCTGATGGCATGCGCACCCTCGGGGAATTCCTTCACGGTGATGTTCAGCCCGAGTCCGATGACCGCGACAACGGTGTCTTCACGCGACGAGGAATCGAGCTCAACCAGGATTCCGGCGAGCTTGCGTGATCGACACAGGACGTCGTTCGGCCACTTGAGCTGGACGACCGCATCGCACGTATCGGCGAGCGCGTCGACCATCGCCACCCCCGCGGCAAAGGGAATGCCAGCCGCCGCACCCGCTGCCACCCGTACCAGCACCGAAGCGAGCAGCGCCGTCCCGGGAGCGGCGACCCAGCGCCGGTCCTGGCGGCCACGTCCGGCGGTCTGCTCGTCGGCGAGGCAGCAGTACCCCTCGACCGCCCCGGCGCGAGCCGCCGCACGGACGAGATCCTGCGTGCTCGCGGTTCGGGCCACGTGGTGGACGGCGAAGGTTCGATTCTTGACCACGTCCCTGAGGGGACATAGCATGGCCGACAGGGAGACGTGCAGAGAGTGGCAGGGGTGATTCAGGAGACGTGCCTCGAGATCGGGGAGCTCGAGGAGCGGTGGGTCAGGCTGCGCGAGGCGCAGACGGCGCGGCGCAAGCGCCTGTATGTCATCGACGAGCTCATCGAAGAGTTCGAGAAGCTCAACCTTGCCGATGAGAGCGAGGTTCCGATCGAGCTCCGCGGCCGCGTCCTCGAACTGATACGGAGCGAGCCGCACCCGCTCTCGACGCGGCCGAGTGACGACGTGCGCATACCAGAGTGGATGGATGTGCTCTACGACCTGCAGGACGACCTGATGTTCGGCACCGATGAGGACTAGCGCCTAGACTCCTCGGACATCGCGTCCCTTCGCATCGGGCTCCTTCTCGCTGGGTTCTGGCTGCTGACGACCAGTCAAGTTGGACAGGCGTCAACAGCGGCGCTGAACCAGGCCATTGCGGTGCCGGCGTACTTCTATCCCGGAGCGGACTGGGGCCGCATGCAAGTGCATAGCGATACGGTCCGCGTTGCTGTCATGAATCCGGCGAGCGGCCCGAGCACCGCGAGCAACAGTGACTACACCACCCAGGTTGCCGCAGCACAGTCGAACGGTCTGTCAGTGATCGGTTATGTGCGCACCTCATATGCAGCGCGTCCCGTCGCCGATGTGACCTCGGAGATCAGCGACTACTACAACTGGTACCACGTCAACGGCATCTTTCTCGACGAGGTCAGCAGCAGCTGCAGCGACGCCACGTCGTATTACGCGCAGCTCTACACAACAATCAAGAGCCGCGGCGGTATGGCAGTGCTGAACCCAGGCACGTCGACGCAGGAGTGTTTTGCTGGTGTCTCCGACGTCATCGTGACCTTCGAGGGGCCGATGCAGACGTACCTGACTGCGTACTCAGCTGCACCCTGGGAGACGAGCTATCCCAAAGACCACTTCTGGCACATCGTCTACGCCACCGCGACCGATGCCGAGATGCGCGCCGTCGTGCTGGTGAGTCAGCAGCGGCAGGCCGCCTGGGTGTACGTCACTCCGGGGACGCTGCCGAATCCATATGCGCAGTTGCCGCCCGAACCGTACTGGTCTGACGAGGTCAGCGCGGTCGCCATGGCGAACAGTACCCCGACGCCGGCTCTGTCCGAGGCGCCGACTACCGCAGCGCTTCTCGTGATCGCCGGCATGACAGGGCTTGGGGCGATCGCCGGTCGCACCTATACTCGACGCGTTCGAGTGACGTCGGCACGCATGCGCCCGTAGCTCAGCTGGATAGAGCGCCGGCCTCCGGAGCCGGGTGCGGGGGTTCGAGTCCCTCCGGGCGTACGTTCGTCATACGTCATGAGACGTTCATCGGACGCGCGACGTACTTCATGAACGTAGGTTGAACGCCCGAGGAACGGACGGAAAACGTCGTGTCCAGCGAGGGGTGATGCCGACACCCTCAGTGGACGAGTCGACAGCTGCTATCAGAAGATGCTAGCTGATAGTGATAGCATCAGATAATGGCTTCGACTCGCACCACCGTGACCTTGGATGAGCAACTGGCGGAACGCGCTCGGCAGTTGGGCATCAACGTCTCGGCCGCGGCCCGTCAAGGAATCGCAGACGCCGTTCGAGCGGCCCTGGCGCACTCAGATCGACGGGCATACCGGGACCGACCCGAGCGTGTCGACGTCTTCTGGTCCGAGGCTGAAGCTTGGGGCGAGGAGTGAGGCGCGGAGAGCTCTGGCTAGCGGAGGTCGGTCGCAAGCGTCGCCCGGTCCTCGTGCTGACGCGCCCTGAAGTCATCGACGTCAGGCGGCTCGTCACTGTGGCCGAGGTCACCACCTCGATCCGCGGCTTGGCGGCTGAGGTTGACATCGATCACCTCCGAGTGGGACTGGACCGACCCTCAGTGATCAACTGCGATGGTCTGCACACCGTGGCGCAAACGTCCCTTACTGATCGCATCGGACACGTGGGCGAGGCGGTCATGCGCCGCGTGTGCGCCGCAGTCGACTATGCCCTGGGGTGCTGATTGGCAGCTCGATGTTCTGGTTGAGCCGAAAGACGCGCCTCGGTGAACTTCGGGCAGCCGGTCTCCTAAGCCGCGAAGTGCAACCAGACCCACCGATCGCGTCCGTGTACACGCTGACCGCGAGTGGAGCGGCGCTGCGACCGGCGTTAATGCAGCTCGCCGCGTGGGCTCATAGCCACATGCCGACTTCGCGGAAGGCAGGTTCGTCGACGAGTACAGGCTGATCGCCGGTCCGCTGACGGTCGCATGGGGTTCAGATCAGCCGACCGTGATCACTCGCGCGGCTACGATCGCAAGGGAACGTTCGATGAAGTGGGCTGCATTTGGAGAATCGGGCATATGGCACTTCGACGGATGGATAACGTCGGCATTGTCGTCGACGACCTCGCAGCGACAATTGAGTTCTTTAGCGAGCTCGGCCTGGACCTCGAAGGGCAAGGCACGTTTCAGGGAGAATGGGCAGAACGGGTTACTGGATTACGCGACACGCGTGTCGAGATTGCAATGATGCGCACCCCGGACGGCCACAGCCGGATCGAGATCTCGCGCTTTCTCACACCGCCTGCGGTCGCCGATCACCGGAATGCGCCGGTGAACGCTCTGGGATACCTACGCGTCATGTTCGCCGTGGATGACATCGACGAGACGCTCGCCAGGCTCCGCGCGCGGGGCGCGCAGCTTGTCAGCAGTGAGGTGGTCCAGTACGAAGACGCGTATCGGCTCTGCTACGTCCGCGGGCCGGGAGGACTGCTCATCGGACTCGCCCAAGAAGTCGGCTGACCGTCGGCAGCGTTCTGTTCGGCGTCAAGCCCCGTGTACGTTCATCGTCCTTTGATGAATCGTCCATGCGCTGACGGCACGGCGTGCTCAACGGCTTTTGAACTGAGGAATACGTTGCTTTCCGCCGCTTCTCACAGGACCCCCAGGCGGCATCGCTGCTACCGAATCAGGACACGCCGTCCGCGTCGCCGCCAGAGCAAGCAGGCGTGCACCGCACAAAGAATGGTGGTGTGAGCGTTCTCGATCTTCCCGTACCTCCGCCAGTCGCGCCGATGCTGGCGAGCCTCGTCCGGGAGCTCCCTGCCGAACGGCGCTGGTACGAGCCGAAATGGGACGGCTTTCGATGCATCGC
>JBHEMA010000245.1:0-3158 GCA_046262795.1 Candidatus Dormibacteria bacterium
TTCGAAACCATTTGCAACCCTCTGGGCTCGGCGGATCTCCCATCGCCCCGCCGGGCCCAACTTATTTAACTCAGGGAGAAGGCAGATCCTTCTCCCTCGGAACGCATCTCGTTCCGAGGTGCGTTCCTCACCCTCATCCTCGGCCGCTGGATAGCGGCCGTTGTCGCTTCGCGACGGACTCCTAACACCTGGGCCGCTGCCGCAAGGCGACACGAAGGCGCCGTTGTCGCGTCGTGACCGAGTTACTGCTGTGAGTTGTCGGCTTGCTGCGTCAGCCGAGGGACTTTCGCCCGTGCGACGAGATGGCGCGCCTCGCGTTGTGAGGCGATGAATCCAAGGGCGCCCAGTGCCACCGCGCCGGCGATGCCCGCGACCGCGCCCACCACCGTGCGCACCGGTGTGCCGTTGCCAGGCACCGGCAGCTGCGGACCCTGACCGAACCACACGGTGAGCGCCGTCTGATGCGCGGAACCGCGCTCACCCCGCGCGCTGCTCCGCTCGACGCGAAGAGCCGCCGGCGTCAGCGGATGTTTTCCTCCTTCGCCGTTTTCCAGCAGCGCACCGAGCGCACGCGTCGCCCGCGCGTATCGATCGACCGTTGCCATGGGCCGACAGGATAGCGTTGCCCCGATGGCGGTGAGCGTTGTCGACGATCTCAGTGGGCGCATCGAGGCGGCGTGCGTCGGCGCCCTCGCTGGTGAGGCCGTTGCCGGCGTTGCCGCCGGCGCTGCCGACCTGCTCGGCGTCGCGGAGTCAGCCGCCGCAAGCGGTGGCTTCGTCGAGGCGGATCTGCGCCAGCGCGGTCTGGAACGGCCGTCGCGCAGCGGACCGGCGGGGCTGTTGCTGCGCGCGCTCCCCTTCGGCATGCTGACGCCGCTCGACCGCCCGCGGTTGCGGCGCGACGCGTACCGCTGCGTGTCGCTCGCGGGCGCCGACGAAGGCACCGCCGTGGCCGCGGTCGCCGCAGCAATCCTTGTGGCCGACCTCATGCGGTTCGACGTGCACACAGCGCTCGTGCGCGTTCGCCAGTCGCTCCTCGAGGATGCACCGATGGCACTGCTGGAACGGCTCACGCCGCAGGCGGCCGATGCGCCACCCGAGGACGGCACGGCGGACGCCGTGCTGCAGGCGGCGATCAGCGCCATCGCGGACGCCTCCACCGTGCAGGACGCCGTCGATCGCGCCGGCTCCGGACCACCCGTCGCGGTGAGCATGGCCGGCGCGCTCGCGGGCGCACACCTCGGACGCGCCGCCACCGCCGGCATCGACGTGGAGCAGCTCTCGCACGGTGACCGGGCGCTGCAGGTGGCGCGCCGGCTCGGTGAGCGCGCCGAAGCGACGTAACGCGACGGCTAAGATCGCAAGCGAATGGCGACGCAGACGGCGCCCGGGCGCAGGATCCGGATCCTCACCGCGAAGGTCGGGCTCGACGGGCACGACCGCGGGGTCAAGGTGATCTCGCGCGCCCTCCGCGATGCCGGCGTCGAGGTCATCTACACGGGGCTGCACCAGACGCCCGAGCAGGTGGTGGAGTCGGCGATCCAGGAGGACGTCGACGGCATCGGCATCAGCCTGCTCAGCGGCGCGCACATGACGCTGTTCCCGGAGATCCTGCGACTGCTCAAGGAGCGCGGCGCCGAGGACATCGTCGTCTTCGGTGGCGGCATCATCCCCGACAGCGACGTCGACTCCCTCAGCAAGCTGGGTGTGGACAAGGTCTTCACGCCGGGCACGTCGCTCGACGAAGCCGTGCGCTACGTCAAGGAGCGCTTCGGGGCCAAAGAAGGCGTCTGAGGGCGCCGCATGGAGCAGCGGGTGCTCTGCTCCGTCACGGCTGCAGCCCGTGCTGCTGCGTTCAAAGGCGATCCGCACGTGCCCGAACGCGGTCTGGCGCCGCCGCACCCGGCATTCGTCGGGTTCCGCCGCATGTCATACGTGTGGATCGAGGGCGACACACTGCATCCGCTCGGCGGTCTGCCGCTGTGGATCGACTTCCTGCGCAAGCGCGGCGCTTCGACGGCATGGCTGCGGTTGCACGGGCGCGATGCCACAGTGGCGAGCGTCGACGGCGACGCGTCGTCCTGGCGCGTGTCCGACGACGAGCTCTCGCCGACGATGCGCGGCAGCGCCGAGGCCAGCGGTCGCAGGCCCGAGCCCGACTTGCGAAGTGCAACACGCGAGCTGACCGGTGCGCTGCGCAGCGGAGCGGATGCCCAGCAGGGGCTCCAGCGCGAGGTGTACGAACGCGGGCTCGCCATCCTGGCCTCGAGCGACGACGGCAGCGAGGTGTCGGACGTTGCCTGGCCGCACTTTGTGCTCCCCGAGGTGGCGGGGTACTCGCTCGAGGCGCGCCGTCTCATCGGCGCGGCGCTGACGGCGTGGCCCGCGCCACCGCTGGCGGTCGACGGGTGGTCCGGCTACGACCCGTGGCCGCCCGATCCCGTGCTCACCGCCGCGCGCGCAGCCGTGATGACCGCGGTGAACTCCTTCACCCGCTAAGCTAGCCCGCGACCATGGCCTCTTCGACAACGGACCTCGCGCTGCGTGCGGCGCCACGCGAGCAGCGCGGCCGGCATGCCAAGACGCTGCGGCGCAGCGGCAGCGTTCCCGGCGTGCTCTACGGACACAACGTGGAGTCGCAGGTGCTCGCGGTCGACGCGCGCACGCTGCAAAAGGTGTGGCATCGCGCCGGTCACAGTCATCTCGTCGACCTCACCTTCGACGGCGGGCGTCCGCGCAAGGTGCTCATCTGCGAGCTGCAGATCGACCCGCGCAGCGCGCGGCCGTTGCACGTCGATCTCTTCGCCGTCAACCTGCGCGAGAAGCTCACCGTCGACATCCCGATCGTGCCGGTCGGCGAATCGCCGGCGGTCGCGGTGGAGAAGGCCGGCGTGCTGCAGCAGATCCTCAGCACCCTGAAGATCGAGTGCCTCCCCGGCGACATCCCGGCGCAGGTGACAGTCGATGTGAGCGGGCTCGCCAACGTCGACGAGGGCGTGCACATCAGTGACATCCCGCTGCCGGACGGCGTCTCGCTGGCATCCGGCGTCGCCGCGGAAGAGCTCGTGGTGAAGGTCGCGCCGCTGCGCGTTGCGCTCGCCGAGGAGGAAGAGGCCGCCGCAGCTCAGGAGGGCGCGCCGGAGGCCGCAGCCGAGGGC
>JBHEMA010000246.1:0-8803 GCA_046262795.1 Candidatus Dormibacteria bacterium
GGCGGGGATCACCGGTGGCCTCCAGCATGCCCTTTCGCACGGCGGCGCCCTTGCCCTGGTTGGCGCCGAGAGCCAGCGCTCGAAGCTGGGGCCACTGCTCTGCCGCGCGCTCCGCGACGCCGCGGGTCCCGTCGGCGCTGCCGTCATCGACGACGACGACCTCGTAGTCCTCGCCGGTGCCGTCGAGATATGCACGGATACGTTCGAGCGTTGCAGGCAGACGCGCCTCTTCGTTGTATGCGGGGATGACGACGCTCAGCACGGGCGTCGTGCCTCGGTGCGCTCGAGCACCCAATACCGCGGCAATTGCAGCTGCCGTCTGATCCGCCATGGTTCGATCGCCAGCCGCCAGGCCCACTCCACCCCGATTTGGCGCAACAGCGGCGGCGCCCGGCGAACGCGGCCGGCGATGTAGTCGAGCGTGCCGCCGACGCCGATCCCGGCACCAGCGCCGATCTCCCCCAGGTGGCGCCTGAGGAATAGCTCCTGTGGACCGGCGCCGAAGGCGGCGAGCACCATGTCTGGACGCGCCTGCGCCAACCGCTCGGCGAGGTCGGCACCAGGGCCGCCGGCGTCCGCGCACACGATCTGCAGCCCGCGGAACTGCGCCCGAAGCCGCCGCGCCGCGACGACCGCGACGCCTGGTCCGGCGCCCGCAAGCGCGACACGATGACCGCGCTCGGCGGCACGCGGCAGGTACTCCTGAAGCAGGTCGGCGCCGGACACGCGGTTGACGCCGGCGAAGCCACGCCGGCGCAGCGCGCGGACCACGCCGACGCCATCGGGGACGAGCAGGGCGGCGTCGTCGAGGGCATCGTGAAACTCACGGTCGCGCCGCGCGCGCATCACCATCTCCGGATTGAGCGTCACGACCAGACCGCCGCGCGCATGCACGGGGTCGCGCCGCTCCGCCAGGTCGACGAGCCGTTGCGTCGCCTGCGCCATGTCGACGACATCGACGGGACATCCGAGCACGCCTGCTCGGACGTGCGCCTGCTCAGTGAGCGGCGCTGCGGGCGGCACGTGGGCGCGTCTTGTTGGCTCCATGCTGCCGGACGAAGTCGTTGACGGTGTAGTAGGCGTCGATCGACTCGCCCGCGTCCCCCCAGAACCCGTCGAGAATCTGGTACTGCATCGACCGTTCACGCACGTACCAGTTGTTCACGTCTGTGATCTCGAGCTCACCACGCCCTGAAGGCTGCAGCACCGGGATGACGTCCCACACCGACGCGTCGTACAGGTAGATGCCGGTGACGGCGTACTCGCTCGGCGGCTCGTGCGGTTTCTCGACGATCTGCGTCACGCGACGGGAGTCGTCGAATTCGGGCACGCCGAGATGATGCAGGTGCGCCGGATCGGTGACGCGCGACAGCAGGATGCGCGCGCCGCGCTCCTGGTGCGAGAAGTTGACGATGGCGTCGGCGATCGAGTACTCGACGACGTTGTCGGCGAGCATGACGACGACGCGGTCGCGTTCGACGAATCGCTCCGCCAGTCCGAGCGCCTCCGCGATACCCCCCGCCTGCTCCTGGTACGCGTAGAAGAGGCGGTCGAGGCCATGGTCATGACCGTTGCCGAGCAGCCGGAAGAATTCGCCGGCGTGCGTGCCACCGCTCACGATCATCACGTCGCGCACGCCGGCATTGACGAGCGCCTCGATCGCGTACGTCACCATCGGCCGGTCGTAGATCGGCAGCAGGTGCTTGTTGGTGATGCGCGTCAACGGATACAAGCGTGTCCCACTGCCGCCGGCGAGAATGACCCCCTTCACACGCGCGGCCCTCCGGTTGTCAGCGCTTGGTGTACTGCGGAGCCTTGCGTGCGCGCTTGAGCCCGTACTTCTTGCGCTCTTTCTCGCGCGGGTCCCGCGTCAGGAGTCCCGCCTTCTTGAGCGGTCCGCGGAGGTCCGGATCAGCGGCGACGAGCGCGCGCGCAATGCCATGACACACCGCTCCAGCCTGTCCTGCGACGCCGCCGCCCTCGACATGGATGCTGGCCTCGTAGCGCGAAAGCGTGTCGGTCACGCGGAGTGGCTGCGTCACCACCGTCTCCAGGTCTCGACGCCCGAAGTACGCGCTCGGCGGCCGGCTGTTGATGAGGAGGACACCCTCGCCTGCGACGAGGCGCACGCGCGCCACCGATGTCTTGCGCCGGCCGGTGCCGTAGTAGTACGTCTCACTCGCCGGCATTGATGATCTCCCCAACCTCGCCGAAAGTGACCTTGCGCGGGCGCTGCGCCTCGTGACGATGGGCGTCACCCGCATATACGCGAAGCCGCTTCAGCTGTTCGGCGCCCAGCGTGTTGTGCTGGAGCATGCCGCGCACCGCCTCCACAATCGGTGCCGTCGGATCACGCGCAATCATCTCCTCGAACGTCCGTGTCCGCCGGCCACTGGGATATCCCGAGTAGCGGTCGTACGTCTTCATCGTGCGCTTGCGACCCGTGACCACGACGTCGCGCGCGTTGATGACGATGACGTGCTCACCCGTGTTCACGTGCGGCGTGAACTGAGGTCGGTGCTTGCCGCGCAACACGCGCGCCACGTTGGTCGCCAGCCGCCCGAGCGTCTGACCGCGCGCGTCAACGAGATACCAGCCGGCATCGACCTGGTGTGGTTTCGCCTGAAACGTCAGCTGACTCACGCCGCCACACCATACGTGACCGACCACTGGTGCAGGCCGCGCGCTGGGGCGACGGTCAGCGACGCCGGTCGGGACCGCGTCGTCAACAGCTGCGCAAGCCACGCCACAGGGCGCTTGCCGGAACCGACGTCGGCAAGTGCGCCCGCGATTGCGCGCATCATCCCGCGCAGGAACGCGTTGGCGCGCACCGTGATCGCGACCAGGGCGAACTGCGGACCGCCACCGGTGTCGACCCCGAGGCGCTCGACATCGATCGCCTCGATCGTGCGGAGTGTCGAGCCACCGGGATTCGTGGGGCCGCCGAAAGCGGCGAAGTCATGTGTGCCCAGCATCGACGCGGCGGCGCTGCGCATGGCGTCGACGTCGAGCGATCGTGGCAGCGTCCAGACATGACGGCGGGCCACCGGTGACGGCTGCGTCCGCGACATGATCATGTAGCGATAGGTGCGGCTCTGCGCATCACGGCGCGCGTCAAACCTGTCGTGCACCTCGTCGATTGCGACGACGCGCACATCGGTTGGCAGCAGCGCGTTGAGCGCTGCAAGCAGCACCGCGGGATCCCACGATCGCGCGAGAGCAACGCCCACGACCTGCCCGTGCGCATGTGCGCCGGCATCGGTGCGGCCCGCCGCCGTGATGCGCGGGCGCTCGCCGTCGAGCGACTCGAGGGTGCCGGTGAGCGTGCCCGCGACTGTGCGCTCGGTCCGCTGCGCCTGCCAGCCGTGAAAGTCGGTGCCGTCGTACTCGACGGTCATGCGGTACGTCGGCATTACTCGACGAGCTCGATGATGGCCATCGGCGCGTTGTCGCTGGGACGCGGCGCCAGCTTGACGATGCGCGTGTAGCCGCCGGGACGGTCGCGAAACCGCTCCATGTAGGTGGTGAAGAGCTTCACGCGGACGTCGCGATCGCGCACGTAGAGGCCCACCTGACGCCGGGCGTGCACGTCGTCCGGCTTTGCGTCCGTGATCACGCGCTCCACCCAGCGCCGCAACTCCTTGGCCTTGGCCTCGGTCGTCGTGATGCGGCCGTGCTGCAGCAGGGCGGTGACCTGGTTGCGCGTCATCGCCTGGCGATGCGCAGCGCTGCGCCCGAACTTGCGACCGGCGACGCGGTGACGCATGACCCCTGGCTCAGCGCCCCATCGGCTGGAAGAGCGTCTCGAGCTCCTCCGGCGTGACGAAGTTGCGCTCCACCAGCTTCTCGCGGATCTCGTCGAGTGACTTCTGTCCGAAGTTGCGCAGCGTGAGCAGCTCCTCCTGCTTCATGGCAACGAGCTGGCCCACCTTCGTGATGTCGTTCGCTTTGAGACAGTTGAGCGCACGCACCGAAAGGTCGAGGTCCTCGATGGGCGTGTCGGCAAGACGGCTGGGCAGGTCGTTGCCGCGCGTCTGCCGCATCTGCGGCGCCACGAGGTTGTCGCCGAAGCGAACGAACAGGTCGAGATGCTCGGTGAACAACGCGGCGGCCTGGCTCACAGCCTCCACCGGCGCGATGGTGCCATTGGTCCACACCTCGACGACGAGCTTGTCCCACTCCGTCTCCTGACCGACGCGCGTCTTCTCGACGAAGAAGTTCGCCTTGCGCACCGGCGTGAAGATCGCGTCGAGGCGGATCACGCCGATCGGCTGACCCTCCTTGCGCCCCTGCTCCGCCGGGAGGTACCCCTTGCCGCGCTCGACCATGAGATCCATGCGCAGCTGCGACTTCGGCGAATCGAGTGTGGCGATGTGCTGCTGCGGGTTGCGGATCTCGACGTCACTCGGCGTCTCGATGTCGGCGGCGGTGATCTCCTTCGGTCCGCGAACGTCGAGCGAGAGCCGCACCGGCTCGTTGCTGTGCGAGACCACGTTGATCTCCTTGATGTTCAGCAGGAGCTCGGTCACGTCCTCCTTGACATGATCGATTGCGCTGAACTCGTGCGCGACGCCGTCGATGGACACCGAGCTGATCGCCGCACCCGGAAGCGATGACAGCAGCACGCGTCGAAGGGAGTTGCCCAGCGTCGTGCCGAAGCCCGGCTCGAGCGGTTCAATCTCGAACTTGCCGTAGTCGGCGCTGGTCTGAACTTCCTTGACGGAAGGTGTTGCAAGCAATTCAACTGCCATCTGTTACACCTCGAAGAATGTGACGCCAGTCGCCGCCGACGAGCATGCCGGAAATGAACGGCCTCATCTGCTGTAGTACTCGACGATCAACTGTTCGTCGACCGCTTGTTCCATCTCATTGCGCTCGGGCAGGCGCACGACCGTGCCGCGGAGTGCAGTCGCATCGAGCGACAGCCATTCCGGGACGGTGCGGTTACCGAGCAGCTCCTGTGCGTTCTGGACCGGCAGGATGCCGCGGCTCTTCTCTCGCACCTCAACCACGTCACCGGGACGGAGCTGCGCCGATGCGACGTTCACGGTGCGCGCATTCACCACGAAGTGCCGGTGCGACACCAGCTGGCGTGCCTCACGGCGTGAGGCGGCGAAGCCGAGCCGGTACACGATGTTGTCGAGCCGGCGCTCGAGGTTCTGCAGCAGCACGGTGCCCGTCACTCCCTCGCTGCGCTCTGCGCGCTCGAAGTAGTGCTGGAACTGTGCCTCGAGAACGCCGTAGAGACGGCGCGCGCGCTGCTTGGCGCGCAGCTGGATGCCGTAATCGCTCGCTTTGCGGCGGCGTGCCAACCCGTGCTGTCCGGGGATGAGTCCGCTGCGCTTGTCGAAGGTGCAGTTCGTGATGCACTTCGCTCCTTTGAGGTAGAGCTTCGCTCCCTCGCGGCGGCACAGGCGGCACACAGGGCCCGACTGATTGGCCATCGCCTACACCCTCCGCCGCTTCGGTGGGCGGCAGCCGTTGTGCGGAATCGGGGTGATGTCTGAGATGGCCGTCACCTCGAGTCCGGAGGCTTGCAGGCTTCGGATCGCAGCTTCGCGTCCGGCGCCGGGACCCCTGACGAAGATCTCGACCTGCCGCAGCCCGTGCTCCATCGCCCGGCGCGCCGCGGCCTCGGCCGTCACCTGCGCTGCAAACGGCGTGCTCTTGCGCGAGCCCTTGAAGCCCTGCGCGCCGGCCGATCCCCAGGCGAGCACGTTGCCGCTCGGATCGGTGAGGCTGATGATCGTGTTGTTGAACGTCGCCAACACGTGCGCGTGTCCCACCGCGATGTTCTTGCGCTCGCGGCGCCGGGTGCGGACTGCCTTCTTCTTCTTTGCCATATCAGTCTCTGATGAGCCTCAGGCCGTCTGGGCGGAAATGAGCGTCATCACTTGGCTTTCTTGCGGCGGACGCCGACGGTCTTCTTCGGCCCGCGGCGCGTGCGCGCGTTGGTTCGCGTGCGCTGACCACGCACCGGAAGGCCACGGCGATGACGCTGACCGCGATACGTCCCGATCTCGATCAGCCGCTTGATGTTCAACGCGATCTGACGGCGCAGGTCACCTTCGACGCGTCCCTGCAGCTGCTTCGCGATGACGTCGCGCAGCTTGCCGACCTGGGCGTCGTTGAGATCTTTGACCCGCGTGTCGGGCGAGATGCCGGCCAGCTGCAGCATCCGCTTCGACGTGGTCAGGCCGATGCCATAGATATAGGTGAGACCGATTTCCACCCGCTTGTCGCGGGGCACGTCGACACCGGCTATGCGCGCCATCGACTACCCCTGTCTCTGTTTGTGTTTGGGGTTGTCGCAAATCACGCGGACGGCACCGTGCCGCTTGATGATCTTGCAGCGATCACACATCTTTTTGACCGAAGCTCTCACTTTCATGTCGCGCTGATACCCGTTGCCTTGATATCGGCCTGAGACCGATCGGCCCCACCGTTCACCGTTCGAGCGCCAGGCGCGCCGAAGCGGATCGGGAACTCGCCGGAAACCGGAGTATACCGGCAATTCGAGATCCCAAGCAGCCGGCTCATCAAGCGGCACCGGCCGCGACCCGCTCGCGGGGGCGGAGGGTGAGCACCTCGGGTCCGGCTGCCGTGATCGCCACCGTATGCTCGAAGTAGCAGCTGAGTGCGTGGTCGTCGGTGACCACGGTCCAGCGGTCGCCGAGGATGTGGACGTCGGCTCCGCCGGCATTGACCATCGGTTCGATGGCCAGCACGTAGCCCGGCTTGAGGAGGTTGCCGGTGCCAGCGCGCCCGTAGTTCGGTACCTGCGGTGGCTCGTGCATGTTACGGCCGATCCCATGACCCACGAACTGGCGCACCACGGAGTAGCCGGCCGCCTCGGCGTACGTCTGCACGGCGTGACCGATATCGCCGATGTGATTGCCCGGTTGCGCCGCGGCGATCCCGCGCTCGAGCGCTTCACGGGTGACATCGATCAGGCGCGCCGCTTCCGGTGACACGTCACCGCACGGAACCGTGAGCCCGCTGTCGGCCCACCAGCCGTCGAGGATCAGGCCGCAATCGAGCGACACGAGGTCACCGTCGCGCAGCACCCGCTCGCCGGGGATGCCGTGCACCACCTCATCGTTGACCGAGATGCAGATCGACTTGGGGAAGTCGTTATAGCCGATGAACCCTGGGATGCAGCCGTGGTCACGGATGAAGGTGTCGGCCTCGCGGTCGAGATCGTCGGTGGTGATGCCGGCGCGCACGTTCGCCGCGACGTGTGACAGGCACGCGCCCAGGATCTCCCCGGCGGCACGCATCCTGGCTATCTCATCGGGCCGCTTCAGCCTGAAGCTCTCGACGCGCGTCCCGTTCACGCAACGACTCCCGCGTTGTTGCGGGCGAGCGCGCCGCTGATCCGCGTCGTCACGGAGTCGATGTCGCCGACGCCGTCGACCTCGGCAATATGTGTGCCCGCTCCGCGGTAGTGGTCGAGCACGGGCGCCGTCTCCTCGCGATACGTCCGTAACCGCTGGTCGAACGCGCTCTCCGTGTCGTCGGCGCGGTTCTCGATGGATGCACGCTGCAGCACACGCCGGCGCAGCTCGTCGTCACCGACCAGGAGCGACACCACGACGTCGACGCCGCGGCCGGCGCGCAGCAGCATGGCGTCGAGCGCTTCGGCCTGCGCTACCGTGCGCGGAAATCCGTCGAGCAGCGCGCCGCTCTTGGCGTCGCCCGCGCCGAGCCGCGACTCGATCATGCGCACGATCAGCTCGTCTGGGACCAGCTTGCCGCTGCGCATGATCGGCTCAGCCTCGCGTCCCAGCTCGGATCCACGCGCAACCTCGGCACGCAGGATGTCACCGGTGGCGATGTGCGGCACCGCGATGCGCGACGCCACGCGTTGTGCCTGCGTGCCCTTGCCGCTACCGGGCGGGCCGAACACGATGACGATCATTGCTCAACGCTCGTCATTTGATGAACCCACGGTACTGACGCATGAGCAGCTGCGTCTCGATCTGTTTCATCGTGTCGAGCGCGACGCCGACGACGATGAGAATCGCCGTGCCTCCGAGGTACAAGCTCGTCGGCGACACCTGCGTGATCGCCGCGGTCGCCAGCGGCAACACGACGGTGATCATCGCCAGGAACAAGGCGCCGGCGAGTGTGATGCGGCCCATCACACGCCCGAGGTATTCGGAGGTGCTGCGCCCTGGACGGATGCCGGGGATGAACGTCGAAGACTTCTTGAGGTTGTCGGCAACGTCGACGGGATCGAAGACGACGGCGGTGTAGAAGTAGGTGAACCCGAGCACGAGCAGGAAGTAGATGCCGTTGTAGATGACGTTGATGGCAATGGACGGGCCCGTCGGTTGCCAGTTCTGCTGGATCCACGTTGACGCCGCGAGCGTCCAGCCGGTCGAGCTCTGGAAAAGGTTCGCGAAGATTGTCGGGAACGTCATGATCGAGATGGCAAAAATGATCGGGATGACGCCGGCGGCGTTGACTCGCAGTGGCAGGAAGTTCCGGCGTCCCTGAGACGCCATGCCTGTTCGCGGGTTGAGCACGCGTTGCGCGGATTGCACGGGAATCTTCCGTTGCGCCTGCTGCACCTCGATGATCCCCGCCGTGACGATCACGGCAATGGCAGTCATCAACACCAGCTGCACGATGTGACCGGTGCCACCAGAGCTGCCGTAGCTGATCAGCGTTCCGGGCAGGCGCCCGATGATGCCGACGAAGATGATCAGCGACACGCCGTTGCCAACGCCGTACTCGGTGATGAGCTCGCCGAGCCACATGGCGATGATCACCGTCGTGTTGCCGCTGGCGACCGCGG
>JBHEMA010000247.1:0-3187 GCA_046262795.1 Candidatus Dormibacteria bacterium
AACGTCTCGAACGACGGCGGCAAAACGTGGTCGTCTGTGATCCTCCAGGCTGATGGCCTGCAAGGACTCAATGACAAGAACTGGGTCGTTGTGGACAACGGGGCCGGCATCGGTCACCACCCTGGCCGCGTCTATGTCGTGTGGGACAAAGTGCTCGACTCGTTTGCGTACTCATACTGCGACCCCGACGTTGCGAGTTCAGTTGTGACAGGTGCCGGTTGCGACAAGGCAGCGAACTGGACCAGCGTGCACAACAACAGTTGGTACACGATCGCCACCACCGCGGAGGCGATCGGCGCCTGGCCAGTGGTGCTGACCGACGGTAGCCTCGGCATTCTTTACAACGCGAGGACCCAAGCAGGCCCCTGCACCAACAACCCGACCGACCAGAGTTGCTTCCTCGCGCTCGGCCAGATCGCATGGACAGTGATTCCGGCGGCGGGCGCGGCCGTATGGCCGGCTCCGCTGCCGTCGCCTCAGGCTTCGGCCACGATCACGCCATACGACAGCAACGGCGTGACCGACCAGCGCGCTGGTGGGCTGCCGCAAGCAGCCGTCGATCCGAAGACCGATCAGGTGTATGTCGTGTGGGAGGACAACCGGTCCCGCACCGACGGCGGATCAAGTTCGAGCAACCAGAACGACGCCGTGATCGTCACGGCAAAACCCGATGCATCGGGCATCCCCGGTTTGGCCGCTAACGCCTGGAGCACGGTCAAGGTTGTGAACCCGGGACCGGAGAACGACTTCATCGACCACTACAACACGACCGTTGCTGTCGGCGAAGACGGCATCGTTCGCGTCGCCTACCGTCAGCGTGACGAGAACCCGGCCGATGGGTTCAACGCATCCACCGGGCGTGGAACGCCTATCGATACGTATTACCAAGAGTCGCGCGATGGTGGCCAAACGTTCAGCGCGCCGCTCAAGGTTGACAGCGTTCAGGGAACGACGGACGCCGGCTACGGTGCTTTTGACACCACGAACATCACGGCGGGCCTGTTTGAAGGCGACTACGACCAGATCGCTGCCGGCGGCAACGACCAGTCGTACATGACGCGAGAAGAAGCGTATGCCGGCAACGACACTTCGCAGGCGCGTGACTTCACGTCTAGTGAGTTGCCGAGCAATTCGCAGTGGCAGCAGACGTGGGTGGCGCAGATCGCCCCAGCGAACACTGCTGATACCCCTGAGAGCCCGCTGGCGCTCGGCATGCTCGTCGTGGGTGCAGGTGGTGCTGCGGCAATCATCGGCGTGCGGCGCCGGCGGCAGACGAACTAACTGAACGCTGGTGAACGTGCGGTGCGCCTGTGGCGCGCCGCACGTTGCACCGGGGCAAAGTCAGTTTCGCGTGGATGTCGCGCAACTGCGATCCAAGCAGATGCCGTCACCGCAAGAAGCACGAACGGCTGCAGGTGACGCTGGTTCGGCTGGAGTCCCAGCTGAACGATCGCAGCGAGGTTGATGGCGAGCGCCTCGGCAAGCGCGAGCCACGGCCAACGCTGTGCGACAAATGCAAGCGGCAGCGCAGCGAGCATCAGGTCCTCCCACATCACGTGCGGTGAGCAGAGCAGCGATAGGGGCACCCCGATGGCGACCGCGGCGAGCGGTCGGCCTGTGAGCACGTCGCGCCGCCACCAAAGCAGCGCGGTGACCGCGACACCGACGACGCCCGCCGCAACCCAGCCGAAAGCGTTGACGCCGCTCACTGTCGCGACGAGCGAAGGCAGCCCGATGGTTGCATCTGTCTCAGCGACGTGCTGCAGCACGATGATTCGTGCGAGCGCGGTGAGCCCGCCGACACCGGTAAACGCCACGCTCGCGGCCAGCCAGCCGGCGGCGCCGACGCCCAGGCCGCCGAGGAACCGCCACGACCGCGCGGCGACGAGCGCAGGCACGACCAACCACACGTCCTGCGGTTTGAGCACGAGCGTTGCGAGTGCGAGTCCCGCGAGCCAGAGGTGACCGCGACGTGCCAGCAGCACGGACCCGAGCACCGCGACCGCGAGCAGCGAGTCCCACTGGTTGATGGCGTCGACCGCGGGAATGCAGAGCACCGACGCGACCACGATGAGCGCGCGCAGCGGTCCGTCGACGGCGCCCTCGAGTAATCGCGACATCAACAGCATGGCGAGTGCGAACAACGCGGTCGACACCACCGCCGCGATGAGCGCTGCGCTCCAGAGATCGGTGTGGGCCAGCGGGCTCAAGATCGCCGCGCCGGCGGCGACATTCGTGAATGGATTGAGAAAGTGGGCGCTCGCCGGAATGGCGAGCAGCGTCGCCTCCACGTGCATCTGCGCCGCCGGGTCGTAGAGACGTGACGGGTCGGTCGTTACCAGCCGGGCGCCCGTGGCGAAAGCGATGAAGTCGGTGTCCCCGGGGTCGGTGACCTCACGATGCGCCTCGTTGAGGAAGGCGCCGCCGAGCACTGCGAGGAGCGCCACCAGGGCGAGCCAGGGCGCCGCGCGGCGAAGCGTGGTCGACACAGAGGGCAGGCTATCGGCTGAACCGCGCCCGGATTGCCACGTTGCCGGACGGTCACCGATCGGTGTGTGGACGACCACCCACACAGAACGGTCGATGTTTGCCGGGGCCGCGGATAATGGCTCTTCGGAGAGACATGCACCCCACGGACGTCCAGGATCCTCAGTACTTCCATCAGGTAGTCGACTGCCAGTGGGCATGTCCGGCACATACGAACGTGCCCGAGTACATACGGCTCATCGCGCAGGGCCGGTACACCGACGCCTACATGGTCAACCGGGAATCGAACGTGTTCCCGGGCGTCCTCGGCCGCACGTGCGACCGCCCGTGCGAGCCGGCTTGTCGCCGCCAGCGAGTCGACGGCACGCCGGTCGCGATCTGCCGTCTCAAGCGCGTCGCCGCCGACCTGACCGATGATTTCAGCGACCGGCTGCCGCGCATCTCGTCCGTGAAGAACGGGAGGCGCATCGCGTGCATCGGCGCCGGCCCGGCGTCGTTGACCGTGGCCAACGACCTGCTCCCGCTCGGCTACGAGGTCGTCATCTTCGAGAAGCAGGACAAGCCCGGCGGTCTCATGCGCACGAATATCCCCGCGTTCCGCCTGCCTGCTGACGTGCTCGACGACGAGATCGGTGTCATCGTCGACATGGGCGCCGAGGTGCGGTACAGCACGCCGATCAGCGACTTCCGCGCGCTGCTC
>JBHEMA010000248.1:0-3658 GCA_046262795.1 Candidatus Dormibacteria bacterium
GCCGTGGCATCGTCATCCGCGCTGCC
This sequence comes from Candidatus Dormibacteria bacterium, assembly GCA_046262795.1. GTDB lineage: Bacteria > Chloroflexota > Dormibacteria > Aeolococcales > Aeolococcaceae > JAFALX01. Next base: position 27 of record JBHEMA010000248.1, read on the forward strand.
GACGCGGCGGAGGGCCTTGTCCACTTCGCCGCCGATCAGCGTTGCGAGCTGATCGTCTGCGGCAACACCGGCATGCACGGCCGCAGGGAGTTCCTGCTGCACAACCTGCCCAACCGCATCTCGCATCTTGCGCACTGCAGCGTCGTCCTCGTCAACACCAGCCACGTCGACGAGGAGCCCGCGCACCCTCACTTCCATCACCACCGCGCGCTGCCGAACGCGCACATGGACCCCGCGATGTTCGAGGGCAGGATGCTCGGGCGCGCCGCCGAGATCGGTCGGCTCGTGACTGCGCTCGGGGCGCGCGAAATGGTGACGTCTCGACGGCATCGCGGTGACCTGAAGCGTGAGGCACGGCTGCTGCGCGAGTCCCTCGAGAAGCTCGGGCCGACGTTCGAGAAGCTCGGTCAGATGTTGAGCACGCGACCGGACCTGCTGGCGCAGGAGTTCATCGACGAGCTCTCGACGCTGCAGGACGACGTGCCACCACTAGCGCATGCGGACGTCGTGCATGTGATGGAGCAGGAGCTCCACGTTCCGTGGGAGGACGTGTTCTCGAGCATCGAACCCGACCCGATCGCGGCCGGCACCATTGCACAGGTACATCGCGCCACGCTCGGAAGCGGCGAGCGCGTCGTCGTCAAGGTCCAGCGACCCACGGCGGAAGAGGAGATGGGCAAGGACCTCGCGCTCATGCGGCTCTTTGCCGAGCGCGCCGCCGGTCGGGAATCGTTCGACAAGGTGATCGATCTGCCGGCGATCATGGATCACCTCTCGGAGTCACTGCAGCGCGAGCTCGACTTCACGCAGGAGGCGTCGAACATCCAGCGCATGGCCGCGGTGCTCGAGCCGTACTCGCGGTTGAGCGTGCCACGCGTGTACACGGACTACTCGACGCATCGCCTGCTGGTGATGGAGGAGATCGTGGGTGTGCCATTGCTCGACGCGCCGCAGGGCCGCGCCCGCAGCGAGGCCGCACAGCAGCTGGTCGAGTCGTATTACGAGCAGGTGCTCGTTGCAGGTTTCTTTCATGCGGACCCCCACCCCGGCAACCTGCTCTGGGCTGACGACCGCATCGCGCTGCTCGACTTCGGCATGGTCGGAGAGATCGATTCGCACACGCGCGATCTGCTCGGGTTCCTGCTGCTCTCGTTCTGGCATGAGGACGTCGCCTTCCTCGGTGATGTGCTCGTGATGCTTGCCGAGCGTCACGGCACCGTCGATCAGGAGCAGCTGCGCGCGGACCTTGCAGAGCTCGTCAACAAGTACCGGCACGTGGCGCTGCAGCAGCTGCAGCTGGGTCCCATGCTCACCGACCTCACGCAGCTCTCGGTCCGCAACGACATCCGCATGCCTGCGTCACTCGCGCTCATCGGCAAGGCACTCGGCCAGATGCAGCTGGCGGCTGCGCGTCTCGACCCGGACATCGATCCGTTCTCCATCGCCGGCCGTTTCTTCACCCGTCACCTGACGCGCAACGTGCGCGACATGATGGGTCCGCACCGCCTGTACTACAACGCCCAGAAGGTGCGGTTGCGCATCACCTCGCTCGTCGACTCCCTGGAGCGGTTGACCGGCGCAAAGCCAGGCTTCGAACCGACCATCACGTTTCGCGGCACCGAACGACTCGAGAACACGCTGCGACATGCTGGGCGTCGCGTCGCGTCGGGCATCATGGCGGCCGCGTCGTTCGTCGTTTGCGGCATCACCGCGGGCTTTGGGCACGCTCCGGGCTTCGTGCCCGTGCTGTTCGGCGCCATCGGCGGCGTGTTCTCGCTCGTTCTTGTGAGCGACTTCATCGCCGGCAGCTGAATCGCTGGCGGGCGAGAGCGGGCGGTCGACACATGTGTCGCCTCTGCTCAGACAGTCCTCGGCGAGCTGCGCTCGCCTGCGGAACTCGCCGGCGACACATGTGTCGGCCGCCCGCTCTCTCTTCTAGCGAGACTGCTGTCGCGCGAACACGCGTCGCAGGCGACGGTCGAGCACGACGGCGATGAGCGCCATCACACCGCCGAGCAGAAGCCGCTCGGCGATGCGGCGGACGCGGCTCACTCGTGTCGATCGCCTCGCCATCCGTTCGGGACGATGGCAGATCGGCCGGTATCCTTGCTGCACGATGGCGAGGTATTCCCCCGTGAGCAGCCGCGCTCGGTTCGCCGAGGCCGAGCTGGAGGTGCTGGATCTCTGGCGGCGCACCCGCGTCTTCGAGCGCACGCTCGAGCGGCGCGCCGACGCGCCCCCGTACGTCTTCTACGAAGGTCCTCCGACCGCCAACGGGCTGCCGGGCATCCATCACGTGCTGTCGCGCGCCTACAAAGATCTGTACGCGCGCCATCGGCAGATGGCGGGATTCTCGGTGGAGCGCAAGGCGGGGTGGGACACGCACGGCCTCCCCGTCGAGCTGGAGGTCGAGCGAGCGCTCCACATCAGCGGCAAGAAGCAGATCGAGGAATACGGCGTCGAACGGTTCAACGCGCTCTGCAAGCAATCGGTCAACGAGTACATCGACCAATGGCGCGAGATGAGCGAGCGCCTCGGTTTCTGGCTCGACTTCGACCATCCATATCGCACCTACGACAGCACGTACATCGAGTCAGTGTGGTGGAGCCTGAAGCAGCTCTTCGAGCGTGACCTGCTGTACAAGGGCTACAAGGTCACGCCGTACTGCCCGCGCTGCCAGACGTCGCTGTCGTCACACGAGCTCAGTCAGGGCTACCGCGAGGATACGCCTGACCCGTCCGTCTACGTCAAGTTTCGTCTCAACGACTCCGACGGTTCGACGTACCTGCTCGCGTGGACGACGACCCCGTGGACCCTGCCCGGGAACGTCGCGCTCGCGGTGCAACCAGACGAGACCTACGCGCGCGTTCGTCAGGGAGACGAGACGTACATCCTCGCCAAGGCGCGACTCGATGTCCTCGATGGTGACTACGACGTCCTCGACGAGATGCGTGGCGCCGACCTTGTGGATGTCACATACGAGCCGCTCTTCACCGACATGATCCCGGACGGTCTCGCCTTCGTCGTCGTCGACGCACCTGAGCTGGTCAGCATGGAGGAGGGCACCGGTGTGGTGCACACCGCCGCTGCGTATGGCGCCGCTGACCTGGAGCTCTGTCAGCGCAAGGGCATCGCCGTCCGACACGTCGTCGGGCTCGACGGGCGGTTCCTCGAGGGACAGACGCGATACCGCGGCATGTTCGTCAAGGACGCCGACCCAACGATCATCGACGACCTTCGTGCTGAGGGAAAGCTCTACCGCTCGGAGCGGGTCCTGCACACGTACCCGTTCTGCTGGCGGTGCGACACGCCGCTGCTCTACTACGCGCTCGACTCGTGGTTCATCCGGACGACGGCGTTGAAGGACCGTCTCCTGCGGAACAACGATGACGTCGGCTGGCAACCGGCGCACATCCGTGAAGGTCGCATGGGCAACTGGCTCGAAAATCTGATCGACTGGAACCTTTCGCGCAGCCGGTACTGGGGGACGCCACTGCCGATATGGGTCTGCGAGCAATGCGAGTCGACGCGCTGCATCGGGAGTGCAGGCGAACTCGGACTTGACATCGACGCCGATCTGCACAAACCCTTCATCGACGAGGTGACGTTGCGCTGCGAGTCCTGCACTGGTG
>JBHEMA010000249.1:0-2897 GCA_046262795.1 Candidatus Dormibacteria bacterium
GCAATCACGACGACGATGACGACAGCGACGATCACTGCAATGGGTGCGCCGCCCGATTGACCGCCGTTACCGCCGTTGCTCGCGTTACCACTGTTGCCGGTAATGCTCTGCTGGTAGAACAAACCGAAATAACCGGCCTGCTGCGACACGGCTTCGTACGTGAAACCGCATCCGGCGTTGAACGTCTTTAGCTGTGCCCACGTGTTGCCGCTGTCGACGAACATCGTGAGGTTGCTGGTTTTCGACGTGCCGCGCAGCACGATTGTCACCGGCGTCTGCGTCGCGGGTTGCAGCATCTTGCCGCTCGCATCGGTCGCGACGATCCGATACGCGTTGCCATCGAGTGCATATCCCGAAGGCGGCGCCACCGGTGGCTGCACCGGCGTGATGCTCACCGAGAAAGGCGAGCCGGGTGAGCTGAACGTCCCTTGCATCATCAGCACCTGCGCCTGCGCCGGGTTCTCGTCCGTGATCACCTCGTCTGTCTGTGACTGTGCAGACGCCGGATACTGCTTCGTCGCCGACGACGGTGGGGGCGAGCCGCCGAGCGATCGATACGGGTCGGCGATGCAGATGCCGTCGTAGATCGGAGGCGATGCGGCAGGCAGCACGCGCCAGAGTCCGGCGAGGCACGCGGCGGCCAAGCCGATCACCACGAGCGCGTGCCGCGCCGCCCGGTTGCGCACCTCAGCCGGTGCTGTGGACGGCCGACCGGGCGGATCGTACCTCGACCCAGTCAGTGGCTCGGGCTGCGTCGGTCAGTGGCGCGACGAGATCGGTGACCGCGGTGGTGGCGGTCTCCAGCGCAGAGGCGTCGAATCCACGCGGAGCGATGCGCTCGCAGATCAGCACCGCGACGACGCGCTGACCATCGACCACCGGAACCACGAGCCTGGACGCGCTCTCGATGTTGGTGCGGCGCTGGGCGCGGTACGACGCCGCCTCGGTGATGAGCATCGGCCGTCGGCTCAATACCACGTGGCGGAGTGTCCCGGGGGGCAAGCCGGCGCCATCATCGGTGTGCGGCGGCAGGACGAAGGCACGATCTGCGCCGACCGCTGCCGCCAGTTTGACCAGGCTCGCCTGAACGCCGTGGTCGACGGCGACCTGTGCCCACGCCGAGGGCCGGCGGCGCACCGATTCATTGTTTGTAAAGCCGTTCGCCACCATGGCAACCAGGGCGCCGCCGAGGCCCGCGAACGCCACCGGAACGCGGGCGGCGAGGAGCCCCGCATAGGCGCCGAACATCAGGATGCCGGCGAGCACAGCGAAGTCGAGGTAATGGCGGGGCGCGCCTCCGTGACGGCGCTGGTCCGCGAAGGTCCAGAGCCAATTCAGGGTGGCATTCCATATCGCGCTGAACGCGAAGGCCGGAACGAACGCCAGCAGCGGAGTCAGGCCGGCCGCAGTGGCGAGCACCCAGAGGACCGGCACGAACACAGCAACGCCGCTCATGCCGACCAAGGCGAACTTCCAGCGGCGCCCCGCGCCGGGGACATCGAGGAAGAGCGAGCGGATATGCCCGAGAAAGAGGAGGCCCTGCCGCAGCGACGCCTTGCTGGCACCCGCCGCGCGCGGGGCCTGCGTGACAGGGGCGTCGACCACCCGCAGTCCCGGAACGCACACGAGGAGCTCGAGCAGGATCTTGAAGCCGACGGGGCGGAACTCGATGCCGTCAATCAGCGTGCGCCGGCAGAGAAAGAACCCCGACAGCGGGTCGGTGGTGACACGCGCCTCGGAAAAGAGCAGCCGTGCAACCCACGACGCGCCGCGGCTGACCATGCGCCTGGAGGCGCTTCCCAATCCCTCCTCGCTCCCACCTTTCATGTAACGGCTCGCAACAACGAGGTCGGCGCCCGCCAGGGCCGCCGTGAGCATCGACGGGATCGCTTCCGGTGGATGCTGGAGGTCGGCGTCCATGACGCATGCGAATTGCCCGCGGGCCATGCGGAGCCCGTCGACAACCGCCGTGCTGAGACCGCCTCGGCGCTCATCGCCACGGCGCGCGAACAGCCGCACCTCGGGGTGTTTCGCCGCCAGGTCGACGATGCGATCGGTGGTCTCGTCGTCGCTGTCGTCCACGACGCACAGCTCGAAGGACGTGTCGCCCAGCGCCTGAGTCAGCCGGCGCCAGAGCGGCTCCACGTTGCCCGCCTCATTGCGCGTGGGCACGACAAGACTGAGCTGGGGAGCGGCGGCCGGCATGTCGGGAAGCATACGGGCACCCCTCCTTGTCCCAAATCGCTTGCAATTGAGCCGCGATCGGTGGCCCGGCCAGTTGCACACGCCTATACTTGGCGGACGTCCGAGCGGATGGAGGGGAATCAGTTCCGCGGCAGGTATTCCGCTCCCCGGACGTTCCATTTGGTGAGAACAGCGCAATTGGGATCGCCCCAACCCAGGCGGCTGGGACCGGGTCGGGCGAACCGACGGGGAACCTGAGTGGCAAGCCGGGCTCGGCAAGGGCTGACGACGTTGGGGGATCAGGCGATCCTCTTTGCCTCGGCTGCGCGCGGGGTCTTCCAGCGCCCCTTCTACCTGTCCGAGTTCCTCGAGCAGTGCCGCTTCATCCTGACGGCCTGCTTCGTGCCGCTCATGCTCACCGGTCTCGGCTGGGGCGTCATCGTTGCGCTGGAGGCGGGCAACTTCTTCAAGCTGGCGTCGGCCGAGTGGCGCGTCGGTGGCTTCATGGTCCTGGCGAACGTGCGCGAGTTCGCGCCGGTCGCGACCGGGCTGATGGTGGCCGCGGTGTGCGGCACTGCGATCACAGCCGACCTGGGCGCGCGCAAGGTTCGCGACGAGCTCGAGGCGCTGAGCGTCATGGGCATCTCGAACATCCTGTTCATCGTCGTGCCGCGCTTCCTGGCGCTGGCGTTCATGACGGCGCTCTACAACGT
>JBHEMA010000250.1:0-3087 GCA_046262795.1 Candidatus Dormibacteria bacterium
GCGCTGGACTGTCGGGCCGTCGGCGAGCGGATCGCTGAAGGGAACCCCTACCTCGACAGCGGTGCAGCCGCACTGCTCGGCGGCGAGGAGCAGGTCGACCGTCGCGTCCAGCGTGGGGAATCCCGCGGTGAAATACGGGATCAGTCCCGGCAGCTCTTCGTGTGTGCGCGTCGCAAATGCTGCGTCGAACCGGGTCGCGGGCGCGGCGACGGTCACGGATGTGCGGCTTGAGCGCGCACCGTGTCGATGTCCTTGTCGCCGCGACCGCTGAGGCACACCAGGACCACGTTGTCACGCGAGCGGCGCGACGCAAGCTCCGCGGCTGCGTGGACCGCGTGCGCGGACTCCAAGGCCGGGATGATGCCCTCGAGCCTCGTCAGACGATGGAACGCCGCGAGCGCATCGTCGTCCGTCGCGGACACATACCGCACTCTGCCGCTGTCGCGAAGCGCGCTGTGCTCCGGACCGACACCGGGGTAGTCGAGGCCGGCGCTGATCGAGTGCGTGGCCGAGACCTGACCGTCGCCGTCCTGCATGAGGTAGCTGCGCGACCCATGCAACACGCCGGGGGTGCCGCGCGACAGCGGCGCTGCGTGTTCGCCGGACTCGAGTCCGCGGCCTGCAGCCTCAACACCGATCAACTCGACGGCATCGTCGATGAACGCCGCGAACGTCCCGATGGCGTTGCTGCCGCCACCGACGCACGCAACCACGACGTCGGGCAGGCGCTCGAGACGTGACAGCGACTGCGCTCTGGCCTCGTCGCCGATGACGCGCTGCAGGCGACGCACCAGTGCTGGATACGGATGCGGACCGACCGCGCTGCCGATGACGTAGTGTGTGTCGCGCACGTTGGTGACCCAGTCGCGGATCGCTTCGTTGGTGGCGTCCTTCAACGTCGCGCTGCCGGCATCGACGGGCACCACGTCGGCGCCGAGCAGGCGCATCTTGTAGACGTTGAGCGCCTGCCGGCGCATGTCCTCGCGCCCCATGTAGACGACGCAATGCAGCCCCATGCAGGCGCAGGCCGTCGCGGTTGCGAGGCCGTGCTGCCCCGCGCCCGTTTCGGCGATGATCCGGCTCTTGCCCATGCGCACGGCGAGCAACACCTGACCGAGCGCGTTGTTCAGCTTGTGCGCGCCCGTGTGCAGCAGGTCCTCGCGCTTCAGCCATAGCTGCGCACCACCGGCGTCCTCGCTGAGACGGCGCGCGTACGTCAGCGGCGTCGGACGGCCTGCATAGTCGCGAAGCCACCGTGCAAGCTCGGTCGTGAACCCGTCGTCGGCGAACGCAACGTCGACCTCGTGGTCGAGCTCGTCGAGCGCAGGTACGAGCGTCTCCGGCACGAAGGCACCGCCGTACTCGCCGAAGCGGCCTCGCTGCGCCGTCCGGCCCTCTGCCGTCATGCTCTGTCGACCTCGCCCGCGGCTGCGTGCGCCGCGTGCACGTACGCGGTGACCAAGGCTGCGTCCTTCTTTCCGGGCGCCGTCTCCAAACCGCTCGACGCATCGACGCCATACGGTCGCACCCGGCGCACCGCATCGCCGACCGTATCCGGCCCGAGGCCGCCAGCGAGCACGATGTCGCGGTGCCGGGCGGCTTCGGCCGCCCATTCCACCGGCAGCCGCCGCCCCGTCCCCCCGGGGAGCGCGCCCGCAGGGGCATCCAGCAGGACGAGACCGTCCGGCCACCACTGCAACGTCAACGCGTCCTCACGGTCCGACACGTTGAGGCCACGTATGACTGGAACAGACGACTGTGCAGCGAACTCCGGTGCAACGTCGCCGTGCACCTGCACCGCCGCAAGCCGGTAGCGGGATACGGCCGCGTCGGTCTGGTCGAGCGACGGTTCCACGAAGACGCCGACCACCTCGGCGCGTAAGCCCACCGCGTCGCGCACCGAGCGCGCTGCGGCGTCGTCGGCGAACCGCGGGCTGCGCCGTTCGAAGACGATGCCGATCCAGTCGGCGCCCGCGTCGATCGCCGCCTCGGCAACCTCGGGAGTCCGCACACCGCAGACCTTGACGATCATTGCGCCGCAGCCCGAGCGCTTTCCACGATTGCAGCACACAACGTCTCGGGCGACGAGGCGCGCATCAACGCCTCGCCGACGAGCACTCCGTCTGCTCCCTCTCTGACCAGGCGCGCGGCGTCCTGGGGTTCGCGCACGCCTGACTCGGCGATGCACGTGACGCCATCCGGGATCCGAGCGCGCAACCTGGTGAACGTGTCGAGATCGGTGCGCAGCGTGCGCAAGTCGCGATTGTTCACTCCGATGCACTCGGCCCCGGAGCCGAGTGCCCGCTCGAGCTCTGCTTCGTCGTGCACCTCGACGATCGCGTGGGCTCGAGCACGCGCCACCGCTGCGGTGCACTCGGCGAGCGCCGTGTCATCGAGCAGCGCTGCGATGAGCAGCACCCAGTCGGCTCCGGCAACGCGCGCCTCGGCCACCTGCACCGGCGCCACGGTGAAGTCCTTGCGCAGCAGCGGCAGCTCCGTTGCGGCGCGCGCTGCGCCGACGTCGTCGTGCGACCCGCCGAAATCGGGACCGTCGGTGAGGACCGAGATGGCGGCCGCTCCGGCGCGCGTGTACGCGGCGCCCAGCTGTGCAGGATCGATGTCGTCTCGCAACGCGCCGCCGCTCGGGCTGCGACGCTTCATCTCGGCGATCACCGCACCACGGCGCAACGCCGCATGCAGGTCACGCGCCGGAGAGAGCGACTGAGTCTTCGCCCACATCGCCGCTGCGGCACACTGCAGCGCCTCGGCCTCCTGCTGCTTGCGCGCTGCAATCGGTTGCAGCGCACCGAGGTCGCTGGTCATGCCGCCATCGCCGTGGGCAGACCCGCCTGTTGCAGGAAGTTGCGGAGGATGTCGTGACCAACGGGTGTGCCGATGGACTCGGGATGGAACTGGACTCCCTCGACCGGGTGGCTGCGGTGGCGCACCGCCATGATCAGGCCGTCGTCGCTCCATCCGGTGATCTCGAGGTCTTCGGGAGCGTCCTCGCGAGCCATGACGAGCGAGTGGTAGCGCGTCGCGGCAAACGGGTTGTCGACGCCGCGGAGCACGCCGGCGCCGTTGTGC
>JBHEMA010000251.1:0-12577 GCA_046262795.1 Candidatus Dormibacteria bacterium
TTCACCGAGGGCAACATCGAGCGCGTCATTCTCGGTGAGCAGATCGGCACACGTGTCGACGCAGAGGGACAGTCCGATGGCAGCTGAGCGCACCAAAGGGGAAGAAGCAGAGGACGCGCTGAACGAACGGGTCAGCGAAGCGCGCACGCGTATGGAGAAGAGCCTCGAGGCGCTCGCGCGCGAGTTCGGATCCGTGCGTACCGGGCGCGCATCACCGGCCCTGGTCGAACGTTTGCAAGTGGACTACTACGGTGCTCCGACGCCGTTGCAAAAGTTGGCCGGCATCTCGGTGCCCGAGCAGACGCAGCTGCTCATCTAGCCCTACGACCGCAGTGCACTGGCAGCGATCGAAAAGGCGATTCAAAAAAGCGACCTCGGCCTCAACCCGAGCAGCGACGGCCAGGTCGTGCGGATCGCCCTTCCGCAGCTCAACGAGGAACGCCGCAAGGAGCTGGTCAAGATCGTCCACCGCAAGGCGGAGGACGCGCGGGTGTCGGTGCGCAACATCCGCCGTGACGAGGTCGACCATCTCCGCCGCGTCGAGAAGGAAGGCCACGTGAGCAAGGACGAAGTCGAGACGAAGGTCGGAGACTTGCAGCGGATCACCGACCAGTTCATCGCCCGCATCGATGAGGCTCAGCAGAAGAAGGAGGCGGAGATCCGGGAGGTGTAGCGGCGAAACGCTCCCGATCGATGCACGTTACTCTCAGATAGTGCTGCGACCACCCGTCCCCGCCGCCATCCCGGAGCCATCTCGCCCCGAGCTGCCGCACCACGTCGGCATCATCATGGACGGCAACGGACGCTGGGCCCGCCGCCGCCATCTGCCCCGTGTGGCGGGGCACAGGGCGGGGGTGCGAACCATCCGGCCCGTGATGGAGGCCTGCGACCGAGCGGGCGTGCACATCCTCACGCTGTACGCCTTCAGCACCGAAAACTGGTCACGCCCGCGTCATGAGGTGACCGCCCTGATGCAGCTGTTCGGTGAAACGATCGACAGCGAGGTCGGCGAGCTGCATGCCAACGGCGTGCAGATTCGCGTGCTCGGCGACCGCGCCCGCTTGAGCGAGCGGCTGCAGAAGAAGGTCGCCGAGGCCGAGGCGCTCACGTCGCGCAACACGCGCGCCATCCTCAACGTCGCCATCAACTACGGCGGCCGCGGCGAGATCGTCGCAGCCATACGCGAACTCGCAGCGCGTGGGCTCGACCTCACCACGCTCGACGAGGAGACACTGAGCCGGGCGCTGTACACGGCAGGGCTGCCGGATCCCGACCTCATCGTGCGCACCGCCGGCGAGCTGCGGATCAGCAATTTCCTGCTCTGGCAGAGCGCATACGCCGAGCTGTACGTCACGGAGACGCTGTGGCCCGACTTCGGCGAGTCGGCGGTCAACGACGCGCTCGACGCCTTCGCCCGGCGTGAGCGCAAGTTCGGCACGGTCAAGGAGCTCGTCCCTGCGGCAATCACGGACGCGCTGACCTCGTCGCTGGGATGAACCTCCTGCTCCGGATCGTCTCCGGAGCGGTGCTCATCGGAATCGTCGGCGCCGCCCTGTGGCTCGGCACTGCGTCCGTTGCCGCGCTCATCGGAGCCGGCGTGCTCGTCGCGTGCTGGGAGCTGGCAGGTCTGCTGGGCAAGCTCCGGATCGCGCCCCCTTGGTGGCTGCTGTACCCGCTCGCGCTCTGGCTGGCGATCAGGCTCGCTCTTCCAGCGGCGTACCAGGATGCGCAGTGGCCGCTGCTCGCTGCGCTCAGTGCTGGGCTTCTCGCGGCCGTGCTGCTGCGGGTGTCGTTCGATCGGTGGGCAGGTGCGGTCGCCGCTGCTGTCTACGCGGGCTTTGGGCTGGGTTTCTTCCTCGCGCTGTACTTGTGGCACGGTGCCGACAGCGACCACTTCGGGCTTCGCCTTGTCGGGCTCGTGCTGCTCGCCGTCATCGCCGGCGATGTCGCCGCGTACTTCACCGGCTCGGCGGTCGGGCGCCACGCGTTCTTCCAGCGGCTGTCGCCGCGAAAGACGCTGGAAGGAGCCGTCGGCGGTGCCGTGGCGACGATCGTCGTGGCCGCCCTTGCGGGACCGCCGCTCATCGGCATCAACGCGGCGGCGGGCGCCGGCATGGGTGCGCTGATCGCGATCGCGGCGCAGGGCGGGGATCTCGCCGAATCCGCCCTCAAACGCCAGGCGGGCGTGAAGGATTCGAGCGCGCTCATCCCCGGGCACGGCGGTCTGCTCGATCGCATCGACAGCCTGGTGCTCGTCGGACCGGTCGTATATTGCTACCTGCGGCTCATCGCCTTCCCCTAATCGAGCCGACAGCCTTCGTCGTGTTCGATGGGAAACGAATTGACCGCTGACAGCCCGCGCCGCCGTGTCGTCCTGCTCGGAGCCACCGGCTCCATCGGCCGCCAGGCGTGCGACGTCATCGAGCGTTTCCCGGAGCGTTTCGAGCTCGTCGGCGTCGTGGCAGGCCGTGATGGCGCGGCGCTCGCCGAGGTCGTCCGACGATTCGAACCTCAGAGGTTTGCGGTCCTCGCACCAGACCGTGGCACCGCGATGCCGCCTGGCTGCGCCACCGGGATCGATGCGGTGTGTGACGTGGCCGCGATGGACGCCGAGGTCGTATGCGTCGCCATTCCAGGCGCCGCCGCGCTGCAGCCGACACTCGCTGCGATCGACGCCGGGCGTGACATCGCCACCGCGACCAAGGAGGTGCTCGTCATGGCGGGCGAGCTGGTGTGTGCTCGGGCCGCGGCGTCCGGCGCTCGCCTGCTCCCCGTCGACAGCGAACACCCCGCCCTGTGGCAATGCCTGCGCGGCGAGGACCCGGCATCCGTCCGTCGCGTCGTGCTCACAGCGAGCGGGGGCCCATTTCTCGAGCGGCCGCTGCCCACCTTCAGCTCGATCACGCCGGATGAGGCGCTGGCTCACCCGACGTGGCGGATGGGGCGCAAGGTGACGCTCGACTCCGCAACGATGATGAACAAGGGACTCGAGATCATCGAGGCTCACTTCCTCTTCGACATGCCGTACGAGCGCATCGACGTCGCCGTTCACCCGACGAGCCTCTTGCACAGTTACGTCGAGTTTCGCGACGGCGCGATCGTGGCCCAGCTTGGCGCGCCGGACATGCGGGTGCCGATCGCGTTCGCGCTCTCCGGTGGGCACCGGCTCGAGGGCGCCGGACGCGCTTTGGACCTTCGTCAGTCACCCGCGCTCCAATTCCATCCGGTCGATGCCAAGCGGTTCCCCGCCGTAAACCTTGCGCGGCTCGCCGGCGAGACGGGCGGCGTCGCGCCCGCGGTGTTGAATGCGGCCAATGAGGTCGCCGTCGACGGGTTCCTCGCAGGCGCGTGCGGGTACACACACATTGTGGGTCTGGTGGGCGACGTGGTCGAGCACGCAGAGCGCCTCGACCAGCCGTCGCTCGACGCAATTCTCGCCGCCGACGCGTGGGCACGCGACCGTGTCGCTGCACGCCTGCAGCGGGAGACCGCACTGCCGTGAGCGCGCTGGAGGTGCTCATCGGCGTCGGTGCGATCGTCATCACATTGCTCGCCGTCGTGCTCGTGCACGAGTTCGGTCACTTCATCGTCGCCAAGCTCAGCGGCATACGAGTTGATGAGTTTGCTGTCGGGTTCGGTCCCAAGCTGCTGTGGCGCAAGCGCGGCGAGACCACGTATTCGCTGCGCGCGATCCCCGCAGGCGGGTTCGTGCGGATGCCAGGAATGCTCGGTCTCGAGGGAGAAGCTGACGCGGGTGAGCGCAACTTCTATCGCGCAAGCAAAACGCGCCGCTTTGCCACCGTCGCGGCGGGTGTTGTCTTCAACCTGGTGTTCGCTGGTATCTGCTTCACCGTCGTGAACGCTGCGCCGACACCGTCGCAGACGATCGCGGGCATGTCGCTCGCAGAGAACGGCATCGGCAACGGCGTGTCCATTCTCTCGTTCAACGGCACACGGATCGCGCAGGGTGATCCCGCTGCGCAGGCGGGTGCGCTGCGTGATGCGCTGGCGAAGGACGAAGGTGCGCCGGCCACGATCACCTACCGGTCATCCGACGGAAGTGTGCGCTCGGCGAACTTGAAGCCGAGCCTTGTGCTCTTCTTGCCGGCAGCGGTCGGCGACCTTCAACCCGGTGAGTATGTGGCCGACGGCATCGACGGCAAGCCGGTGGGCACGGGTGATCCCGCAACCATCCTCGGTGCGGGCAAGCAGGTGATGGTCAACGTGCACGCACCGGGTGATCCGAAGCAGGTTTTCAGCGCGGTTCCGGTCTCGGGCGTCGCCGCGGGGTATGGAACGTCAGCGACGCGCGTGCAGGCTGCATGGCTGCTCGGGTTGGTCGCCGGCCACGACGGTGAAGCCTTTCCAGCCGCGGTCACCGACGGCTTCCGCGCGGTGCCGAACTTCATCGCGTTCGAGTTCACTGGCATCTACCAGCTGATCACCGGTGCGATCCCAGGTGGCATCGCGGGTCCCAACGGGATCCAGGGCCCCGTCGGCATCGCGCAGCACACGGTGCAGGCGGCGCAGGGCGGTGTCTTCGGTGAGCAGGGGCTGATCTGGTGGATCGGCTTCGTGAGCATGAGCCTCGGATTGATCAATGTGCTTCCGGTGCCGTTCCTCGATGGCGGCAAGCTCTTTTTCATCGCTGTCGAGGCGATCCGCCGCAGACGTGTGAGCCCCCGAATCGAAGCCGTCGCTTCGGCGATCGGTCTCTCGTTGCTGGTGCTGCTCGTCATCTATGTCACGATCGGCAACGTCAGCAGGTTATGAGCGTCGACATCAGCGTCAGCAATCGGCGCGCCACAGTTCCGGTGAACGTGGGTGGCGTCGTCATCGGTGGTGCGGCGCCCATCGCCGTGCAGACGATGACGAAGACGCAAACCGAGGACGCCGCGGGAACGCTCGCGCAAATCGAGCGAGCCGCCGCCGCGGGCGCGGACATCGTCCGCGTCACCTGCGACACGCGCGAGGCTGCAGTGGCGATGCGTGAGATCGTGCGCCGGTCGCCGGTGCCGATCGTTGCCGACATCCATTACGACGCACCCCTGGCGCTGCTCGCGCTCGAGGCGGGCGTGCAGTGCCTGCGCCTCAATCCCGGCAACATCACCGACCGTGACAAGGTCGCCGACATCGCGCGCGAGGCGAAGGATCGCGACGTACCGATGCGCATCGGTGTCAACGCGGGCAGCATTCCGCAGCGCAAGGCGCTGGCGCGCGGCCGCGGCGCCACCATCGATGAGACGGCGCAGCGAATGGTCGACGCGGCGATGGGCCACATCAGCATCCTCGAGGAGCTCGACTTCCGCAACATCAAGGTGTCACTGAAAGCGAGCGACGTCCTCACGAACATTGCCGCGAACCGCAAGTTCGCAGCGCTCGGCAATCGATATCCGCTGCATCTCGGCCTCACCGAGGCGGGTCCGGTCGAAAGCGGGAGCGTCAAATCGGCGATGGGTATCGGCATCCTGCTCGCCGAGGGCATCGGCGACACAATCCGCGTCTCGCTGGTGGGGAGCCCGGAAGAGGAGGTCCGCGTTGCGCGGCAGATCCTGAGCAACCTGCAGGAGAAGGGCGACGGGCCCAATCTCGTCGCGTGTCCGACGTGCGGGAGGCTGGAAATCGACATGTTTCCGATGGTCCAGCGAGTGGAAGAGGCGTTGGCCGACGTCAAGCGCACGATCACCGTGTCTGTCATGGGATGCGTCGTCAACGGGCCCGGCGAGGGCATGCACGCCGACATCGGGATTGCCGGTGGCAGGCAGAAGGGAATTCTGTACCGCAACGGCGCAGTGATCGCGACGCTGCCCGAGTCGGACCTCATCGACACACTTGTCGCCGAGCTGCGCGCCATCGCCGACGAGGACGCGCGGCTCATCGCTGAGGGAAGGCCGCTGCCCGAGGGAGCCGGCGATACGACGGCGCTGCGCCGTCTACCGGTGACCGCCGGCTGACAGCGGGCGATTCCGGAGTAAGAGCTTCCGTACACTTGGCCGGCCATGGCTGAGACACGCAGGCCGGATCCCAAAGCGATCACGCGGCAGTCGGACGACTTCGACCGCTGGTACGTCGACACGGTGTTGCGCGCAGAACTCGCCGACTACACGCCGGTCCGCGGATGCATGGTCATCCGTCCGTACGGCTACGCCCTGTGGGAAAACATCCAGCGCGCGCTCGACGCGATGTTCAAGCGGACCGGCCACGAGAACATGTACTTCCCGCTCTTCATCCCGGAGTCGTATCTGCAGAAGGAGGCGGAGCACGTCGAGGGCTTCGCGCCCGAAGTGGCGTGGGTGACGCGCGGTGGCGGCAAGGAGCTCGAAGAACCGCTTGCAATCCGTCCCACGAGCGAGACGATCATCTGCTCGCTGTACGCCGATTGGATCCACTCCTGGCGAGACCTCCCGGTGAAGATCAACCAGTGGGTGAACGTTTGCCGGTGGGAGAAGAGAACGCGGCTCTTCATGCGGACGACGGAGTTTCTCTGGCAGGAAGGACACACGTTCCACGAGACCGACACAGAGGCCGCAGAAGAGGTGGACACGATGCTCGGGTCCTACCGCGAGCTGCACGAGGACTGGCTCGCGATTCCGGTCATTCCGGGACGCAAGACGGAATCGGAGAAGTTCGCCGGCGCGCGTTACACGTTGAGCATCGAAGCGATGATGAAGGACGGCTGGGCGCTGCAGGCTGGAACCTCACATCACCTCGCACAGAACTTCACGCGCGCCTACGGCATCACGTTCAGCGACCGCGACAACGTCGTGCAGCATCCGCATCAGACCTCGTGGGGACTCTCGACACGCGTCATCGGCGGGCTGATCATGGCTCATGGCGACGACGCAGGCCTGGTGCTGCCTCCGCGCGTCGCCCAGGTGCAGGTCGTCGTCGTGCCCATCGTGCGAAGCAACGATCCCGATGGCACGGCGCGCATCGAAGAGGCGGTGACGCAGATCGAGCGATCCGTGCCCGACGGACTACGATTGCGCGTTGATCGGCGCGAAGGCGTTCGTCCGGGTGAGAAGTTCGCGCACTGGGAACTGCGCGGCGTACCGCTGCGCATCGTCGTCGGTATGAAAGACCTCGCCGACGGCCGCGTCACACTGGTGCGCCGCGTTGACGGCCACGAGTCGAAGCTCCCCCTGGAAGGGCTTGCGCAGCGGCTTCCCGCAATGCTCGACGAAGCTCAGCGCGCGATCTACGACAACGCCCGTCGCGCACTCGACGAACGGAGCGTCGACGTGCGCACGATCGACGAGCTCGTGGATGCGTTCGCCGAGCGGCCCGTGTTCGCCAGTGGACCCTTCTGCAACACCTCCGCGTGCGAGATTCGGGTGAAGGAGTCGGTGCACGCAGTGACCGTGCGCAACCTGCGCGCCGACCGCCAAGCCGATGGAGCACCGTGCATTGCGTGTGGCGAGTCCTCCCGCCACGTGGCGCTGATGGCGCGCGCGTACTAAAAGAACCGTTCAGGCCGCGCAGCGGCGGAACGACCCGTCCGCTACCATCGAGCGATGCATAGGAAGGGGATGGCCGTGTCCATGGCGGTCGCCCTGGCGGCGATGCTCGGGGGATTGCTCTCGACGGGCCGGCCGGTGACGGTGCATGCCGCAACCGCACCGTCGACGTGGCTCGCAGGCGCGTCCGCTGAACCGATCACCCCGCCCGCATACAACGCAGCGGACGATGCGCGTGACTATCCGCTCTGCGACACCTCCGTGTTCAACGGTCCGCGACTCTTCGACTTCGAGGAGCCGTACATCGACGAGGCGGGCACCCGGTTCTTCCAGTACCCCGATCCGTACTGCGACGCCAACGCCAACGGCCGCTGGGATGGGCTCTACGACTCCGGCGGCGTCTCGACGCTCATCACCTGGATCCACGACGACATCTGGGCACGGGCGCTTGCGATCTCCGACGGCACGCACACCGTGGTCATCGAGTCGATCACCTCACAGGGGCTTGGCAGCAGTGACACGCAGCGTATCCGCGACATGCTCAACGGGTACACCGGCACGAACGCCGACAAACCTCCTGTCGGCGGCGTCTTCGTCAGCTCCACACACAACGAGTCGTCTCCCGACCCGATCGGCATCTACGGCGCGCCGGCGGACCCGACGGGCACGGTTGGTCTGCACTCGGGCATCGACGACTACTACATCGCCTATCTGGTGCAGCAGGCAAAGAAGGCGGGACAGGACGCGGTCGACGCATTGAAGCCAGCGACCTTGCGAGTCGGCGAGTTCACCCCGCCGGACGTGCGCGCGCGACTGAGCACGACCTTCCTCACCACCGACTCCAATCGCACCGTGTCAACCGGTCCGACGGCCAATGGAACGCCGGAGGCAACGGACAGCAAAGCCCTTGTGCTGCAGCTGACCGACAGCAGTACCGGCGCCCCCATCGAGTCCTTGTTCAACTGGGCAGCGCACAACCAGCAAACGGGCCACGCGGCCGACGACTCTGTCGCTCCGGATCCGAGCGATGGCAACAAGCTCAAGCCGATCAACCGTGCGATCTCGGACGACTGGCCGGGCGTGTTTGCCGAAGCTGTCGAAGCGCAGCTCGGGGGCCATGCGATGTTCGTTGTCGGCGACAACGGCAGCATCGAGGATCCGCACGAGTACCCGCTGCCGAACCCGGACACCGAATGTCCGCCCACCGATTTCAATCCGCCGCGGAGTCAGGGGACAGACGAGGGCTGCATCACGCTTCCGCGACTCACCGGCACGCGGCTGGCGAACGACGTCGTGAGCATGCTCACCGGGCAACTCGCAAGTATGGAAACGGTATCGCCGCAACCCATCACGTGGGGCACATCGCAGTTCACCGTGCCGCTGCAGAACCAGCTGTTCATCGCAGCATTCGCTGGCGGTCTCTTCGCGCACCGCACTCCCGCGTCAGCCTCGCCATGCCTCGACTCCAACAACGTCGCACGCACGTGCTTCCAAACTGAAACAGGGCTGATCGACTTCGGTCCACAGCTGCAGATGCTGCTCGCGCCGGGTGAGGCATATCCGGCGCTCGTCGAGGGTCATCCATTCGGCGTCGAGCAGATCTCCTGTCCTGAGCGTCCCGAACCAGCGACCGCGTCGTGGCATGCGAGTGCCACACACAAGATCGAGATGGGTCTTGCCGACGACATGCTCGGGTATCTCATTCCAGCGCCAGGGTGGTTCGCCGACCCCGCGGTGTATGCCGATCCGAACTGTCCGCAAGGGGCACAGTTCAACTCCGACCCCTCAGCCGATTACGACCAGTACAACAACTATCACAAGCTCGAATCGGAATCCGTCGGCCCCGATACGGGTAATTCGGTCGGCGTGCACCTGTCGTCGCTCGCCGATTGCGCTGCGGCGGGCACGCTGCAAGCGTGCAGCACCGCTGCGTCGACATGCGTCACCGGCAATCGCACGATTGAACCCGGGCGCTTCCTGCTGGCAGACGGCACCTTCACGCGCAAGGGACGTGACTCGCCCGTGGGCATGTGGCTGTTGCCGTGCGGCACGACGTCGTTCGCGTCAGCCACCGGTACGCTGATCGCCCTCGACGGCATCAGCGCCTTTGGCAGTCAAGCGGTGCAGTTGCACGGCGTCTTCATGGATTTCGACGGCCGCCCGCAACCGTCGCCCGATATCAACACGCGCGGCATGCTGGTCACGCAAGGCAGCGGCACCAGCACCTATTACTTCCTCGATGCATACGCGGCGCTCAGCGGCAACCCGCCGGGACCGCCGGTTGTCGGACCGCAGGTTCCCGAGGCACCGCTGGTGCCGTTCTTCGCACTCGCGGCGTTCGGCGTGCTCGTGGTGTCAGCGCCGCGGATGCGACTCAGGAAGCTGCGATAGCGTCAGCGTCGCCCAGCATCCGCAGGGCGAAGAGCGCATAGGCGTCGGCGATCTCGTCGACGGTGTATCCCGCATCGGGCGTGTACCATTCGGCGACGCGAATGCCGATGGCGCCGATGGCAGCGGCTGCAAGGTATGCATCGGGAACCGTGAAAAGACCCTGACGCGTGCCCCGCTCGATGGGCCCGCTGATGATCTGCACCTCTGTCGTGCGCACCTGCATCACCTGCTCGAGCCGCGCCCGGCTGAGGCTTCCCAGCTCGCGGTTGCACACGCGGGCGAGGAGGGGATAGGTGGCGTGGAAGCGGACGTGCGCGCGAACGATCGCGGCCACCTGGTCGCGAGGAGCGTCGCCGGCGTTGTCGCGTGCGCCCGCAAGCCAGTCCCGGTGCTCTTCGTGACCGGCGAGCATGAGGTCGACGAGCAGGTCCTCCTTGGAGGCGCGGTACTCGTACATGGAGCTCGCCCGGACGCCGGCGCCGCGTGCGATCTCACGAACCGGCACTGCGTGGTATCCGCGGTCGCCGAACCGGATCAGCGCCGCGACCAGCATCCGGCGGAAGGTGCCCTCCGCGGTGACACGTGGCGGCAGGAGCCCTTCCTCGTCCTCGGAAGGCAGCGCCGGCGCGTCGGCTGCGCCCACGCCGTTACCGCGAGTCGGCCGCAGGGTCTGTGCCGGCAAGGTCGTTCTCCCAATGATGGCAACGAAGGCAAACCGGGCTTGACAGTTCGGTTCGGTTTCGCCATGATACCCCGACCTAACGTACGTTAGGGTGGTGTCTGGGGAGACATCCCGAAGGAGGCCTTTCAGGAGTGGTGGCATACAACAGCCGGCCTGAGAGCCGGCGCAGGGCCGGGAACGCTCCGAGAGCGGGGAGCGCTCGGCGCGTGCGTTTCTCGCTGGGCCTTGGCTTCGTCGGGGTCGCCGCGTTCTCGGCCATCGCCACCCAGCCAGGAGCCGACGTGGCGGCCGCGACGCAGACCTCGAGCCAGGATCTCGCGGTCGACGCGCAGGCGTACGTCCCTGACAACGGGCCCGACGCGTACGAGACGAACGCCCTGAGCGGCGGCAACAGCAACGGACCGGACCCGACAAGCATCCACGTCGCCGCTGCGCCTCAGAAGAGCACGTACCACTCACTGCTGCACGTCAACGTCAACGAGGTCAGCACGCTCAATCCCGGGGCGAGCGTCACGTTCTCGAACCTGATCGTGACGCTCTACGTCGATCCCAACAGCCAGGACAACGCCAACGAGAGCAATGCGCTGCTCGTCGCGTATCCCCTGAAGAGCGACATCCCCAGCAGTTTCACCGGCTGCCCCTCTCCTCCCGCGCCCTGTAGCGAAGGCACGACGTACCCGGCGTACGACAACGGCGTCACGCCCGTCGCCGGTCAGCGGTTCACGGATGCACAGCACTGTCCGTCGCAGAATCCCGCGGGCGCTCCGTGCTGGCAGTTCCAGATCGGATCTTTCCTCGGCTACTGGCAGCAACACAACGACGTCACGGGTTTCGCGGTCGTGGGCAACTTCACCTCGACGACGCAGCCATTCACCGTCGGGTTCGACCGCACGTTGTCAGTGGCGTCGGCGACCGTGACGATCACGTCGTCCGGTACTGCGCCGGCGCCGGTGCACAGTAGCGGTGGTTCTACTGCGGCAGGCGGCGGCGTCATTGGTGGAGCCGCTTCAGTGCCGACGTCCGCTGCGCCGACCACGTCATCGCACAAACCGCTTCCGACGCAGGCATCGCAGGCGCCGACGACCGGTGTCACGCAGGGCGGCACCACCGGGATCCCGGTGTGGCTGCTCGTGCTTGCCGTCAGCGGTGTTGGTGCTGTTGCGCTGCTCGCGCAGCCGGTTTCCCAGGCGTTGTCGGGCAGCATGGGTTTGAAGCTCGGCTTGCTCCACGAGCTCTCACTGCATCCACGGATTGCGGCCGTTTCCAGCGGGCTCGTCGTCTGGAGCTCCGCATGGGGCGTCTATTCCGGCGTCACCGGTCCGCACAACAATGGCGGCGTCATCGCGTCGGTCGGTGGCGCCAACGGCCAGAACATTCCCGGTTACAGCCCTGATACCGGCACCTCGCCGACAGGCGGACCGTCTACGTCGGGCGGTGCGTCAGGCGGCAGGTCAGTCAACGGCCATCCGCTCGGAGCTGCGGCGTTCGCCGGACAGGGCCTGAACGTGCCGTCGCTCAATTTGTACAACGGTGCCGACAACGTCGTCGGCGTCACGAACACGACGGTCCAGATGTGCGCGCATGCGGCGCTGACTTTCGGAACCGCCTTCAGCATCAATCCTTCCGATCTCAACGTCTTCTGGCAGATGGTCGACGATCCCGGCGACGACCCGTACCCGCACACCGCCGGTCAGGCCGGGATCTTCAACCGGAACATCGTGCAGCCCGACGGCAACACGCCCGGCATTGCCATCCAGGACGACGGCTACCAGCCGAACAAAGCGGTGCAGGCCGCGCAGTCGTGCCAGCAGCAGACAGGTGGCGACTTCTTCTTGTTGAGCGGCATCGGCTTCGACCAGATCCCTGCGGTGCGCACATGGGCCGAGCAGAACCACATGATCTACGTCCATCACATCGCGACGCAGCAGGGCACGGGCGGTCTGCAGTTCAGCTACACGATGTTGCCGACGCTGGAGCAGGTCGGCACGCAGTTCGGCCAGTACTACGTCGCACATATGAGAGGCCAGAAGATCGGCATCATCGAGCG
>JBHEMA010000252.1:0-11773 GCA_046262795.1 Candidatus Dormibacteria bacterium
ATGTCGGCGCTGCGTGTCGACGCGATCGGTCGGTCGTGACCAGCGCGTCGTCATCGTCAGATCGATCAAAGCCCTGTCAGTCCTGACGGACGAATCCAAGCGCTTCGGAGACAAACCGACGGCGACGCTCGAGACGCTCGCCAAATAGATCCCTGGCCTCCGCGCGCAGAAGGGTTTCCCCAGACGTCGGCGCGCACCTGCATGCGAGCCTGGTCCTCGCGGTGAGCGAGCATCACTTACACAAAGCGCCCAAGCCGAGGGGGCCGTGTGTATCTGTTCGCGTTGATGGTGGCGCGGACGCGATCTTCCGGCATGGCCGCGTCCTCGTCGAGTAGCGCGAAGCAGATGTCCTCGACGCGCGGCTCAAGTTTGAAGAAGCTGTGGCTTGGGTGCTTCAAGCACGGCCCAGGGCATCAGGCCCATGCGTTGCCTCGGCCGATCGACGCCCTAGTCCCGAGCATTCCGCGGACGCGCCATGACGCCGAGCGCAATCGCGCCGGCACCGATGGCTTCAGCGGCCATGGCATCGGCCCATATCCAGCCCAGGGCTTGCGTCGCCGCGGTGCCAGCCAGTGTCACCCCGGCCAAGACTGCTCCGATCGCGGAGAGGTGACTGTCGGTGCGGAGAGCGAGGCTCTGGATGTGCTCTGCCACTCGGCGCTTCCGGAGAGAGAGGGCGGCGAGGGCGACGAGAGACGTCGCAGCCACCATCACCCCGGCGGCTGAAGCTTCGGCCGCATCCCCGGAGGCTAGGCGAACGCCATTGACGATCGCCGTGCCGCAGCCAACTAGGACGAGGCCTATGACGACGACATGATGGGCCAAGCGCTCCCGGCTGGCAGACACTGCGTCGTGGTGCAACGCATGACGGAAGTGGTAGGCGAGGGTCACGGACCCAAGTGCGTCCACAAATCCGATGGCACCAAAGGCGACGAGCGCCCCCGCGCGTGCCGATACGCCGAGGAAGATCGCCGCAGTGCTGGCTCCAACCGTCCAGAGAACGCTCGCCATGGACACCCGCCAAGCGGCGCGGACTGAGGACATTCGTGGTGTTGTGGTCGAGGGTGCCTTCATCGGGACTCCTGCCGTCGTTGCCGACCAGACTTCCCGGCGCACCTTTCACCCGAAGGGGACCTCTCTCACGATATCAGTGGCTTGGCGCCCTGCGGGGAGCGGCGTCGCCAGGCTCGGGCCGGGTCCACATGGGTCATGACTAATCTCTGAAAACGCCTCACGGTGCGCCTCAAGCAAATGGGGGAGGATCAGCCGGGCAGACCCGGCCTACCGCGGCGATCGCGGCGGACCGGACTCCAACCGCTTTGCAGCTGATTCGGGCCGCTTTTGCTTTCGGGGCGTGGTGACATTTCGAAGTTTGCGGCTTCCTAGGCGCGCTCTGACGTTATGATGCAAAGGTGAAAAGACGCACGACGGTCTACCTCGACGACGAGGTTCTCCGGGCAGCCCGGGTCCAGGCCGCTCGCTCGGGCAAGCACGACTACGAGGTATTCGAGGCTGCGCTGCGCCGCTACCTCGGTTTCGACGTGATTGACAGGGTGAGGATGCGGAACGCGGGGGTGTCGGAGGCGAAGGTGCTCGCCGAGTCCAGAGCAGCCCTTGCTGAGGTGCGCGCCGAGCGCAGGAAGAGGCGCGGGCCTACGCCGGCTTAGGCGCCGTGCCTCGCGTCGTTCTCGACAGCAACGTCCTGGTGTCCGGCCTGATCAAGGCACACGGGCCTTCGGCGCGCCTGGTGGACGCGGTCCGCACCGGCTTGCTCGACCTCGCTGTATGCCCACATCTGCTGGAGGAGTTGGGGCGCACGCTCGCCAAGCCTCGTATGTCGCGGTACGTCACCGAGGATGACGCGGCAGAGTACGTCGCTGCGGTGTCCACCTGGTCGACGCCGTATCCTGATCCAGTCGACGTCAACGAACCTGTATGCAGAGACCCGGCGGATGCATACCTTGTGGCCCTCTACAACGACGCTCATGCTGATTTTCTGGTCTCCGGCGACAAAGACTTCAGCGGAACCGAAGCTCTGGCCTTCGTGCTGACACCGCGCCAGGCGGTTGACCAGCTCGAACTCGCGGAATGACGATGAGGCCTGGACGTCGCACCGTCCGTATCTCATCGCTTTCCACTGGATTCCACGAGTTCCAACGTGCCGGGTCTAGTGATATTTCCAACCAAAAGGCGACGAAAGCACGGTAACTTGAGTTCAGACTCGCGCCGCCAAATAATGACTAGTCTGGGGGACCAGGGGTCGCAGGTTCGAGTCCTGTCTCCCCGACTTTCTGCCATTGGTGGCACGAAGTTCGCCGAACTCTGCAATAACAGAGCCAGCGAAACCCCCACGATCCGGACGACCGGTCCTGACAGCAACGTCAGAATACTCGGCCACGACCGATGTGTCGCGGCCACCACGTGGGGGCACGAGCCCAGGTTATGAGCCGCTGAGGGTATGCTTTCTATTGTCAACATGGCTTACTTATACGAGGGCCCCCTGCCGGGAATAGCACACGGTCATTGGTCATAGAACGCGGCCGTGGACGGAGCGCAGGACCGCAGCCTCGAACAGGTCGTTACCCTCGCCGACCCTGTGCGACGTCGCGTCTACGCGGCCGTAGCTGCGCGTTTTCCACAGCCTGTGGATCGCGACGACGTCGCGGCCGCGGCGAAGATCAGCCGGCGGCTGGCTGCATTCCATCTGGACCGGCTGGCCGCGGCAAACCTCGTCGATACCAGCTTTGCCCGCCGCACCGGTCGCGTTGGCAGAGGTGCCGGCCGGCCGGCGAAGTTCTACCGACGAGCTGTCGACACGATCAGCGTGTCGTTCCCGCGGCGGCGCTTTGACGTGGCTGCTCAGGTCATGGCTAGAGCGCTGAGCACGCCTGCTGCACACCGCCGCGTGATCCAGGAGGCGCATGCCGAAGGACACCGTTTGGCACACGCCGCTCGGTCGCGCCGGCGCGGCGGCGAGCGCCTGATGGAGATCCTCGCAAGCCAGGGGTTCGAACCAGAATTCAGCGACGGCCGAATTCGGCTCCGGACCTGTCCCTTCGACGCCACCGCAGCCCTCAGCGGTGAAGCGAACCCGGTGGTGTGCACGATGAATCGGGCGCTCATCGAGGGAGTCGTTGACGGGCTTGGTGAGCCCAGCGCGGTCGTACGTGACCGACGACCGGAACAGTGCTGCGTCGCTGTCGAACCGGCTGCGAGCGGATGAGCGGCGCGCTCGACACGCTCGGGGATCACGAAGTCAGGGGGGATCACGTCGCATCCGGCCCGCTGCAGGAAGCGAGCGGAACCAATTAGCTCGTTCAGCAGGGAGGAGCAAGGTGACCCAGAGACTGACTGACCGTTGGATTCGGCGGCAGGACTGGCTCGACCAAGTGGCCGATACGGTGCAAGCGGCGGTGGGGAAGGCGTACGACAGCCTCGGTCGCCCGGGACGCGCGCTCAAGGATGTGCTGCACGGCACGCTCGGCCTCGGGCACCCTCTACACCCGGCGCTCAGCGACGTGCCCATCGGTGCGTGGAGCACCGGCGTTGTCGCCGATTACGCGGCGCTGTTGACCCGCCGTGTACCGAGGGTAGGTGGCGATCTCGGTCTCGCTTTTGGTCTCGTCAGCGCTGTGCCCACCGCGCTCAGCGGGTTGACCGACTACCACGAGACGTACGGACATGAGCGCCGCGTCGCGACAGTGCATGGGATCGCGATGGTCACCGCCGTCACGCTGGACGCCGCGTCGCTGGGGCTGCGGTTGTCGGGTTCCGAGAAAAGGCAACCGCTGGCGGTTGCGCTGTCGACGGCCGGGTTGGCGGTGGTACTCATCGGCGGGTTCCTTGGCGGTCACCTGGTCTTCGGCAGCGGCACGATGGTGAACCGCAACGCATTCGCCGAAGGCCCCGAAGACGACTTCATCCCAGTCGGTGCGTCCGCTGACTTCGCGGAAGGTGCCCTGCGCAGGGTCGACCTGAACGGCATGCCCGCGTTGGTGGTGCGCCGGACCGGCACGCTTCATGCCATCGCCGCGGTCTGCTCACACGCCGGCGGGCCGCTCGATGAAGGACAGCTCGATGGCTCACAGGTGACATGTCCCTGGCACGGCTCAGTCTTCTCCGTGGAAGACGGGCGAGTGCTGCACGGTCCCGCCACCCTCGATCAGCCCGCATTTATCGTGCGCGAGCTCGATGGACGCGTCGAGCTGAAGCTCGAGACTCCGCTGCACTGATGGCCATGACAAGCCGCCGGGAGGTCATCAAATTCAGCGCGTCCGTGGCGCTGCTCGGGATGCTCACCGACGCAGTTGTGGGCCACGCCTGGACGTGGGAGAACGATCCCTATTGGACGTACTGGGTCACCAAGACGGTTCTGATCCTGACGGTGTTCGGTTTGGGTACAGCCTGGTTCGGAATTGGCGCCGCCCGTGGCGCGGTGCTCACCGCCGTACACACGTTGATACTCACGATCTATTACTGGTCGTTGTCACCGGTTGGTCTGCCGTCATCGCCGGACTGGCTCGACGCGGAACACACGTGGGTCACCGGGTTGCCCATTCACTTCGCGGTCATCTATGCGGGCTACTTGGGTGCACTGTGGATTTGGCGTCGTCGCAGGCCAGAGGATCTCGCACCCGCTGGTAGTGGAAGAACCGCGCTTCGCGCCTTGCTAGCGGCCGTGCTGATCGTCGTCCTTACAGGTGCAATCGAAGCCGTCGCTCTGCGCGAGTTTGAGGGTGTCACCTGGTACGTCACACGCCTTCTGGTAGCGACGCCCCTGATCTTCGCGTGGTGGGCGGTGGCCGGCGATGATCGACGTGGCGCAGTTGGCGGCGCTGTTGTGCTGTCGGCAATCCTGATTGGGTACGGACACTTCGTCAGCCCCATGGGCCTGCCCAACACGCCCATCCGTCTTTTTGAGCTCGACGCACCCGGAGCGCAGACGCACTGGTTGACGTACCGCGACGAGTTCTTGGTCGCCGCGCCAATCACGCTGGCGGTGAGCCTGAGCGTCCTGCTCGCCCTCTCCTGGAAGACGCGCGTGCCCGTTAGCAGAGGGCGGCGCATCTCTGTCGCCGCCGCCGCTGCTGTCGTACTTGCAGGCGGAGGAGCAGCTATCGCCGCCGTCGGCGTGGATTCACACGGAGACCCGGCGACGGTCGTCACAACAGGGTCGCCGCGAGTGGAGCGCGGCGATTGGTACACAGGCGACTTCGTCGCGGCGGGCGGTAGCCTCAGCGTGCAGACGCGCGAGAACAACCCGCGAGAGACGCCACTCCCGCCGCACGATGCGGTGGCGCTGACGGCGACCGTGATGACGAATCAGGGCACCATCTTCATCACTGCGCAGCAGCCCATGGTGGAAGATGCGCTTGGTCGCTTCACCACTGGGGGCGGCGTTGAATACAACATTTGGCATCACGGCAGAAGTGGGATCGGCACCGACTTGATCGGGCCAACGCACTCGGATGTATCCGTGCTCGCGGTGGGCGACGTGATTGTCAACAATCAGCTCGTCGCCAGCGGAATACCGGTGCACGTCATGACACTGGACGATGGAAGCGTCGAGCTCGATGTCGGTCAGTCGGGCGAACCGATTCCGGCGCTCACCGACGCACACATACGCGCCATGTGGGGTGCGCATAATGGCAGCTGGGATCAGACAGGTAAGTGGACGCGCTACGCCTATGGCGTGCTAGTCCTCTTGGGCATTCTGGTCCTTCTCGTCGCCACGATCAGCGTCGAGTCAGCCCGACATGAGACATGACATTCAACGCCTTCTACGGCCAGGAGCTTCTGGGCCGGACTCAGCTCCGTAGTTGCGTTCGGAGTTCCTGTGCGAGTCGGACCGACGCTTCGATTTCCACTCGTCTGATCGAGACGCTTTCCACGTTGATCCCGAACGGCATGTCGCGCGCGCGGCAGTACGCCATGAGCTCGGTGGCCATCGTCTGCGCTTGCTGATACGAGGTCTCGATCGTGTCGGCAGCGTGCTTGAGATCATTCTCAATCCATCTCGGCACGTCGACACCCAACCACCGCAAAAATTCCAGCGTCTTCATCGATCCACATACCGAGAACGTAAAGACGAAAGGCGCTGGTGAGATGCCTCGCGCGCTGCATTCGTAGTGGTAGTCCGAGACAAGGTTCTTGGCTGCGTTGATGTCGTAGACGACCTGAGTTACGAAGAAACGACAACCCGCGTCCTGTTTGGCGAGGAGTCGTAAGTGTTCATCATCACGGCGGGTATGGCGTTCCGGTATCGCGACGCCGCCCAACAACATGCCGGGGTTGACTTCTCGCCGTAGCGCCTGGGCGTCGCGCAATGAAGTCCGAACCTTCGCGCTGCTTGAAGCCGGTCCCACGAGAACCGTCATCAGCCGCGCGGGATCTTGTGCCGAGAGCCATGCGCGAAGCTCATCGGGCGCGTATTTGCTGACCGCGCGATAGACGATGACGGGCGATTGCCAGGTCCCGAAGTTTTGCGCCAGGTAGTCGGCTGGGTCGAGCGTCGGCATGAACGGAAACGGACGCTCGACCGGATTCCGCTCAGTTTCGTCGTCGATGTCGTAAAGGATCAGACCGTCCAGACCTAGCGGACGAAGACGAGCAACCGTCGCATCGGCGATCTCGTGCGCGCGTTCGGGATCGGTTGCGACACGCGGCGGGGTAAGAGCAAAGAGCAGGAACTCGCCCCGGCCCGCATCGATTCGGCGGATCAAATTCACGGGCGAGACGGTAATGGAATTACAGGAGACAAGGGCACTCGTGAGCCCGTAGGGTGGTCGCAGATACAGATCCGATGCCACCGGTCTAAGCGCTCGAATAACCGCGGTCGTTCTCCGGCACGACTCCACGCGCCAACCGAACTGGGACTCTGAGGTCGATGTGAGCGCCACTAAAATCCCGTTCGAATGTTGAGGCGTGGAAGTACAAGAGAGGAGAGCACGATGAGCAACGAGCAGGCCGCCCCTGAGACCAAAGGAGTGACGTCGGAGTTACTTAAAACGCTTGACCTTGGCCCCGCGATCGAGAGCATGACAGGACAGCAACTCCGAATGCGTATGTTCACCTTCGAGCCTGGAGCCGCCTTCGGACCAATTCACGACCACAAAGGCAGGCCAGGCATCGTATTCATACTGCAAGGAACAATCACTGACCATCGAAATGGGGTCGCTACGGACTACGGGCCGGGTGTCGGCTGGCCCGAAGATAGACACACCACACATTGGCTTGAGAACAGAGGAGCGGATCCAGCGGTCGAGATCTCGGTCGATGTAGTCAGGCAAGAGTAAGGTCACCCCACCGGTACCTGAGTAATCGTCCGCGGTTCGAGGCCGCGCTCCCGAGCTTCTGACATAGCTGACAATTACGGTGCGGCAGCGGGCTGAGTGTTCGCCGTCTGCCCGAGTTGCGGGCTGTCGGTTATCTCTGTGCGGCGTAGGCTCTGACCGGAGAGCTCGAGAAACCGGTCAATCATGGCGTTGACTTGGTCCGGCACCTCGAGCGAGATGTAGTGACCGCCGCCGGCGACGACGCCGACGAGCGCATCCGGCCGCAGCTGACGGAGCCGCTGCACGTCCATCGGCATGCCGCTATGAATGTAGAGCAGGGGACACGCGACCGACAACAGTTGCTGCGACCAATCCGTTGACATGACGTCCCGCATCATCTGCGCGGCGAGTTGAGCCGACCCATGCCCGATCTCCTCGCTCACCCTGGCCTGGAGCGCCGGCGCGGGATAGGGGAAGCCACGCCCCACGAGGAATCCCTGCATTGCGGATGCCCACCCCGGACCCTCGAGCACAGGCACAAGCTCCTGCAGGAGTTGCGTCCGCATCGTCTCGGGCAGAAGCACCGCGCCGTCGAGCAGGACGACACCCGCGACCAACTGTCGTCGCTGCTGCCCGACCTGCAGGGGCACCGCCCAGCTGTGCCCCACAATGACCGCGCGCTCGACGCCCGCTGCGTCGCAAACGGCGATGACATCAGCGGCCGCCTCGCGGATGCCGAACGGACGCGACGGTGTGTCGCTTTCGCCGTGGCCGCGGATGTCGAGCGCGACGACGCGATGGTGCTTCGACAGATGCTCGATCTGCGCGGCGTAGTGACTGCGGTTGGCGAACGCTCCGTGCGCGAACACCAGCGCCGTTGCGCCACTGCCGGTGTCCTCGTAGGCGATGGTCAGATCGTCGGAGAGTGTCGTTCGCTTCATGTCACACCACGTCTGTAGTGACGGCGACGGTGGCGGGGCGCTCCATCCGCAGCGAGCGCCCGCTCTCGAGCAGCGTCTTCAAGCCGCACAAGAGCTCGGGGCACGCTGCCGTGACCTGTGCGAAGAGTTCCGCGTCAACCGACGAGCCCTTGTGGGTGATGGCAACGCTGCACGCCTCTCCGAGCGGCTCGATGTCCCACTGAATCGTCAGCTCCTCTTGGTTGGTCATGGGAAGGAACTTCACGTTGACGGTCTGTAGAAGGCGTCGCGACGGCTCGGAGTGCACCACGGTGCCGTCGAACGCCGTCTCACCTCGCCGTGTCATGACGTATGGGGAGCCGGATCGCCAGTCACTCTCCGCAGACAGCCCAAAGTAGTACTGCGTCGTGAACTTCGAAGTCGTCAGCGCATCCCACACCTGTCGCGGTGTCGTCTGAATGACGACTCGGTACGTGTGCTCGAGTTGATTGCTCACAGTTGCATCCTTGTTGGAAAACGTCAGTTGATGACGGTCGCTGCACTCAGGCCTGTGGCGCGAGGTGCGCCATATTCCGTGCGATCACGGCGTTCACCTTGTTGATCTCGTCGGTGGGGCTGAAGGTGATGAGCTCGGTCCCCGCGGTGCAGAAGGGCAGATGTCCGGCGGGAGAGTAGTAGACGTCGCCCGCCTCGAATGTCTCGTCATGGTCGGCATACCGCAGGGTCATGTTGCCGCTCACGACGAGACCCCAATGCGGGCACGGACAGCGATCATCAGGCAGTCCCTTGAAGATCGGCGATGTGTCGCGGTCCTCCCGGATCGTCTCGAACGCGACCGTGAAGTTGTCGCCGAGGTCAATGACCCTGGCGGTGTAGGTCGGCATGTCGACGGCGACGGGCGCGGTCTCCTTGTGAGCCTTTCCCATTCGATGTCCTCCTGGCGCAGCGGCCGCTTCCTGGCGGCCAACTCTCGTGCTGGATCCGAGCGTGCCCGAGACGCGCGAGCGCCACATGAGGACTAACCCCTATGGCCCGGTACTCAGCGCAGAGACAACTCAGGCCCCCTCGGTGCCCGCTGCGCCCGATCCGATCCAGGCGGCGATCTGTGCCCGGGCGGCGAAGCCGAGCTTGGTCCGTATGTGGTCGAGGTGATTCTCGGCGGTACGCTCGCTGATGCCGAGGCGTACGGCGATCTGGCGGTTGGTGAGCCCAGCGGCAACCAGATGCGCGACCTCGAGCTCGCGAGGCGTCAGCTCCTCAGACCTCAAGCGTCGCTTCGGCTGTCCCTTGAGCAATGTCGAGGCGCGCTCAACGTATACGTGCATGCCGAACCGCTGAGCGTTCTGCAGCACGGTCGACGCATGGCGTCGAGCTCGGTCCAGATCCGTGCCGCTGCGTCGTCGCACCAAAACCTCAGCCAGCTCCTGTCGAGCGACGACCGCCATTGCCTCCGCTCCGCTGCGGATGTTGTCTTCGACCGCGTTACCGATTTCTGAGACAGCGCGGTCGAGATCATTGAGAGACGCCGCGGCCATGCCCGTGTAGAGGTGTGCAGAGCCGAAGGTCACGAAGGCGCCGGCGCCGTGCGCCACGTGCCATCGCGCAAACGGTTCGAGGCGCAATAGCAGCGCTGCGACCTCATCGCGCAGGCTGAGGCGGATTGCCGACACCAGGCGCCAGCTGAGCGGTACCACGACAGCGAAGGGAGGCGGATTCCAGCGATCGACCGGCGGCAGTCGCGCGTATTGAGTGCGTGCTTCGTCGGCCTCTCCTCGACGCAGCAGGGCGAGTATGAGCCGCAATGACGAACCGACGTCATTCGCAGCCCATTTGCGCATCCGTCGCATCCGATCCTCCTCGCCGGGTACGTTGCCGACCAGTTCGGCGATCGCTTCGACGAAGGTGACGTGCATCCGCTCTGCACGCTCGAGGCCGCTCCCAGAGAGCTGTGATAACGCCTCGCCGGCGACGCGCAGCGCCTCATCGAACCGACCTCGCGCCTGCAGCAGTCCGGCGCGTTCGCGGAGCAGGTGCCAGCGTGCCACGGGCCAGCGCAGCGTCACCACGATGGGTTCCAGGCGTTGCAACTCGACCTCCGCGTCGTCCAAGCGTCCCAGCTGTATCAGCGCGTCGACGGACCACAAGCGACCCCAGAGCTCCGGCCAGGGATCCGCCGACTCCCGGCCGAGTTCCGTCATCCGCTCGGCGGCGCGCAATCGGTCGTCAACACCCGAAGGGGTCCCGCGAGCAAGCTGCTGCGCTCGCAATGCAGCCTGCAGTGCATGCGGATCATTGCTCCGCTCCGCGAGCTGTACACCGCGCTCGATCTCTTCCCGTGCTCGCTGGGATACATCGCCGGTGCGCAGGTACAGGACTTGACCAATTTGTGCATGCAACCGCGACCGCACAGGGAGGCTGCGCGTCCCCAGCCGCCGCAGCGCGCGTTCGGCGAGGCCGAGCTCTGCCGCCGCCCACTGCGGCTCACTCACGCCTTCGAGGATGAGCGCAGCATCGGCGACGAGCTCAGCGTGCCCGGCGCTTTCCGCGTCGCGCGCCGCGCGCGTCGCCGCGTCGAGCGCGCCCGGGATGTCGCCAACACGGAAGAGGGAGCGAGCAAGGCCCAACCGGAGTTCGGCACGCTCTCGAGCATCGGCCTGGCCCATTTCAGACGCGTCGAGCGCCATCCGCCAGAGCGGCACCGCGTCGGCGAACGCCAATCGCGACTCGCCTTGCTCCGCCGCCAGACGTGCGATCTCGACCGTGTGCCGAGCCGACTCGGCGCTCGGTTCTGCGGCAGCCCAGTGACGCGCCAGAGTGGGCAGCCAGTCGTCGAGCGTCATCGATCGCATCGCCTCGATCGCTCGTGCGATCCGCGTGTGCAGCGACGCGCCACGCGACAGAGACAGCGCACCGACAGTCGTCTCGGCAACGAGCGAGTGCACGAACTGCAGATGCCGCGATGAGCCACTTCGCCGTATGAGTCCGGCGCGCTCCGCCGCCTCGAGCGCGCCGAGGATCCAAGTCACCGATTTGCCACAAGCGGCGGCGAGCACATCCGTGGGCACCTCTTGGCCAATCACCGCGGCGGCCTCGAGCACATCCCGCGTGTCCGCCGGCAGCTTGTTCAGTCTGGTTGCGATGACGTCTCGCACTCGCGGCGGCACCATCGAGCCGGCGGGACCTTGGGAGGGATCCTGCTGCAGAAGCCGGGCGATCTCCGCTGTGAAGAAGGGATTGCCACCCGTTCGCATCTGAACGGAGGTCGCCAACTCCATATCGACGTGGTGTTGCAGCACTCCGACAAGCTGATCGTGCACCGTCTCTACATCGAAGCCAGACAGGGGAAGACGGATCGTCGTCTCTTGCCGTGAGACTTGGGCTATCAGTCGTTCAAGCGCCTCCGTCATGTCGTCGCCGGTGTCGCGGTATGTCGCGACAACCAGCAGCGAGCTCGTCTGCAGCTGGCCGCTCAAATGCGCCAACACCTCGAGCGAAGATCGGTCGGCGGCGTGTAGGTCATCGAACACCAGCAGACGCGCCTCTGGCGACGCGCTGCTCTTGAGCAGCGCGTCGCCAGAG
>JBHEMA010000253.1:0-20988 GCA_046262795.1 Candidatus Dormibacteria bacterium
CTGTCGGCCTGTGCATGCCCATGTCGGTGGAATGCGTCGCGTTGTTCCTGGCCTGCGCGCAACTCGGCGCCATCGTCGTGCCGCTGTTCAGCGGGTACGGGGCGGGCGCCATCGTGTCGAGGCTGCGCGACTGCGATGCGAAGGTGCTGTGCGTCGTC
Source organism: Candidatus Dormibacteria bacterium (assembly GCA_046262795.1). Taxonomy (GTDB): domain Bacteria; phylum Chloroflexota; class Dormibacteria; order Aeolococcales; family Aeolococcaceae; genus JAFALX01. The sequence continues at coordinate 159 of JBHEMA010000253.1, forward strand.
GACGGCTTCGAGCGCCGCGGGTCGTGGGTTGCGATGAAGCCGGTCGCAGATGAGGCGGCGACCCAGCTGCCGGCGCTGCGGCACCTGCTCGTGGTGCGGCGCCGCGACGCTTCCGCCACGCGCATGCAACCGGGCCGCGACCGCTGGTACGACGAGTTGTTGTCGTCGGTGGCTGAAACCAGCGAGCCGGTTGACACGGCCGCTGACACGCCGTTCATGATCATCTACACGAGCGGCACGACCGGCCGTCCCAAGGGAACGGTGCACGTGCACGGCGGCTTTCCGATCAAGGCGACGCAGGACATGGCGCAGTGCTTCGACGTTGCCGAGCACGACCGTTTGTTGTGGTTCACCGACATCGGTTGGATGATGGGGCCGTGGGCGATCTGCGGTGCGCTGTCGGTCGGCGCGACGCTCGTGCTCTTCGAGGGCGTGCCCGACCATCCGGGACCGGACCGTCTCTGGGACGTCGTGCAGCGGCATCGCGTGAGCATCCTCGGCGTGGCGCCGACGGTCGTGCGCGCGCTGATGCGCCACGGCGAGGCGCCCGTGCGCGCGCACGACCTGTCGTCGCTGCGGGTGCTCGGCAGCACGGGTGAGCCCTGGAACACCGAGCCGTGGCTGTGGTTCCACCGCACCGTGGGTGGCTCGCGGCTGCCGATCGTCAACTACTCCGGCGGCACAGAGATCAGCGGCGGCATCCTCGGCGGGAACCTGCTCACGCCGCTGAACCCGGGAGCGTTCGCCGGTCCGGTCCCGGGGATGGCCGCCGACGTCTGGGACGAGAAGGGCCGGTCGGTTCGCGGCCGGGTCGGTGAGCTTGTCGTACGGGCGCCGTGGCCCGGGATGACGCAGGGATTCTGGCGCGATCGCGAGCGATACCTGGACACGTACTGGTCGCGCTGGCCCGACGTCTGGGTGCACGGTGACTGGGTGGAGGTCGGTGACGACGGCCTCTGGTACATCCGTGGTCGCAGCGACGACACGATCAAGGTCGCGGGCAAGCGGTTGGGACCCGCCGAGGTCGAGTCGGCGCTCGTGGCGCACGACGCGGTCGCCGAGGCGGCCGCCGTCGGAGTCCCGGATGCGTTGAAGGGCGAGGCGCTGGTGGCGTTCGTCGTCCTCAAACCCGGGGTGGAAACCTCGCCCGATCTGCGCGCGGCGCTCGTGCAGCGCATCACCGACGAGCTGGGCAAGGCACTGGCGCCGAAGGCGGTCGAGTTTGTGTCGGAACTGCCTAAAACGCGCAACGCAAAGGTGCTGCGACGCGTCGCGCGCGCGGTGTACGTGGGCGCGGATCCCGGCGACCTGTCATCGCTGGAGAACCGCTCCGCAATCGACGCCCTCGAGCGGGTCAGGCCCGCGTAACAGCCGCGCGCGGCGCCCTCGTGCGCGCGCCGAACCTTCGTCGTTTGTCCGTTTGGCGTCACGCACAGCGACATGACAATGGCGCGCTTGCTCTGGACACAACGAGGAGACGCCGCCATGGGCGACATACCGATTGCTGGCAGCGCGTTCCATGCGCTTGATCGCCCGCGCGCCGGACACGCCCGCGCGCGGCCGCTGACGGTGCGCCAGGAGCAATCACCCATCGACCTCACCGTGATGCTGCGCGAACGACCCGGCGCGCCGACGGTGCAGCAAACGCTGGTGTGGGTGCATTCGCAGGGGCCCCATCGCAGCAAAACACGCGAGGACGCGCTCGCCTCACAACTCTCGTACGCGGCGCCTGACCGAGACCGCGTCGTCGCATGGGCGCGCGCGTCGGGCATGCAGCTCGTCGCCGAAGATCCGACGACGCGCAGGTTGACGTTGCGCGCACCCGCAACGCGTGCTGCGTCGCTGTTCGGCGTGCGCCTCGAGCAGTTCAGGCATTTGCAGCCGTCGGGCACCACTGTCGAATACCGCGGTCACCTCGGACCGGTGCGCCTTCCGGCTGCGATCGCCGACGCCGTCGAGGGTGTGTTCGGGCTCGACGATCGCCCGGTGGCGTCGCCGCGACTGCGCGGCCTCAGCACGAGACGTCCCGGCGTTGTCTCATACGACCCCCCGGAGATCGCGCGCGTCTATCGCTATCCCCGGCTGCCGAACGGCGGCGAGGGTGTGCATCTGGTCGCGGGCATGATCGAGCTCGGTGGCGTCACGCACGGTGCCGATGTGAAGGCCGCGTTTGCGCGCCTCGGACTCCACCCGCCGGCAATCGTCCACGTCCCCGTGGACGGCGCAGTCGCAGTCGCCGATCCGGACGGCGCCGACGTCGAGGTCGCGCTCGACTACCAGGTGATCGGCACGATATTGCGGTCGATGGCGCCGAAGGCGCAGCTGACCATCGTGAGCTACGACGCGCCCAACTCGGAGCGAGGTTTCATCGATGCCGCCGCCACCGCAGCGAGCGATCGCCGTCTGCACCCGGCGGCGACGTCGATCAGCTGGGGATCCAGCGAGGACAACTTCTCGCTGCGCGGCATGCGCGCGCTCGACGCCACCTTCGCCAACGGATCCGTGCGCGGTCTCACGTACAGTGCCGCAGCCGGCGACGGCGGGTCCATGGACAACCGCTTCGACGGCATGCAGCACCCCGAGTTCCCCGCATCGAGTCCGCATGTGTGGTCATGCGGTGGCACGACGCTGCTGGCGACGCGTGACGGAATCCTCAGCGAGACGGTGTGGAACGAGATCGACCGCGGACAGGGTGCTGCGGGCAGCGGCGTCAGCGGTGTCTTCGCACCGCCCGGCTATCAGGTGCGCGCCGGCATTCGTCCGCGCAGCGCGAACACCGGGCGGTCGGGACGCGGCATTCCCGACGGTTCGGGTGTCGCCGATCCGGTTACCGGCTGGAACGTGCTTGCGCTCGGACGCATGCGCACCACCGGCGGGACGTCCGCTGTGGCACCGATGTACACCGCGCTGTGGACGTTGATTGCGGCGCTGCGCGGCGAGCGCATCGGGCTGCCGCATCCCGCGCTGTACGCAGCGCGCGGTCGCGACTTCACCGACATCACCCGCGGTGACACGGGCGGTCCGTACGCTGCGCACCGCGGTTGGGACGCCGCCAGCGGCTGGGGCAGTCCGAACGGCGTCGCGATCGCGCGCACGCTGGGAGCACGCTCACTCGGAGCGCGTGCACCGCGGCGGGGCGCGGAGGACTCGCTCGCCTTGTAACAACCGCGAGGCGCGGCATTCTCCCTTCTCGCTTAGGACTACGCGGTTCGCGCTCGAGCGGCTGCGCAATTTTCGCTCTCGCGCTCACCGCTCCGTATGCGCTCGACGTGAGTATGCCGCGCCCTCGCAGTTGTTCAAGGCGGACCGGGTACCCACACGCCGCCGGTGCACGACGACTCCGCCTTCGTCGTGCCGACGACGGGTGCGGCGTTGAACTGACCGCGCACGTCGATCGTGCTGGGAAAGCCCGGCACCGGCACTGGAAGCGCAACGGCGCGTGTGACGACGGCGAAGACCCGACAGCCGTCGGAAACACACCGTGTGCCTTCAGGTGATTGCGGATCGGTGACGGTTTTCAGCGTCGTGTCGGAAGGCGGATTGCGTTCCAGGTGTGCCGACTGATCGCCCGACTGGACGCAGGCGCGTTCGAACGCATACAACGAACCGGTACGGTCGGCGGGGTTGATGTCGACGATCTGCACCGAACAATCTGCCGGCCGCTGCGACGCGCACGACTGACTCGCGCCGTACAGGAATCGCGGATCGACGGCGTCGGCACCCGACTGCGCCGCCAGCTGCGCCGCCGCCTGCACCTCGCCCGACCAGCGAAAGAGGTATGCCGTGTCGGCGACGAGACATGTCAGCGCGAAGAGCAAGAGCGCGAAGCCGAGCGAGAAGATGATCAGCGTCTGCCCGCGCATGCGGGCACGCCGTGCGCTCATTGGCGGAACGGCGGCGGCACCGCCGCGGCGTGCGCGTGCAGCGTCGGCGTCCAGAACACCGCCCACGCGAGCGGTGTCCGCGAAAAGTCGAGTGTCGCCGTTGCGTCACACGTCACCACCGAGAGCCCGTTGGGCGCGGCCAGCGTGCGATCGAGGTAACCCGGAATCCGGGAGCCGTTGACGGTTGTTGCGCCGACGACGCACGACACGTCTGCCTGCTGTGGTGAGCCCGGATACGCCGCGGCACCGCCATACGGCAGCGCCGACCGCGCGCTGTCACCACCGCTCAGACACAGCGGTCCCGTCGTGAAGCGAAGCATGCTGGCGTAACCGGTCATGGTCCCGTAGAAGGATTCCGCGGCGAACCTGCACCCGGTCGGAATGCCTGCTGTCGGGAGCGACGCGCCGCTCGGTGCACTGCCGCAGCAGCGAGGATCAGGGCAGCAGCTGGCACCGGCGGGATCGAATGCCTCCTGCGGTGACTGAAACCGAGACTCTGCTGCGAGCGCGGTTGCGGAGTCGAGCTGCTGTTGCACCGTCACCTGCAGCATCACGGCTATGAAGTTGCTGACCAGGAGCAGCATGATCGGGATCACGAGCGCCGTCTCGAGCACCGCCTGAGCACTGCACCCGGCACGACGGCCGCGGCGTTGCACGCTCATGGTGCGAAGCGCAGCGTGTGCGTCGTGGCGACAACGTCCGTGGCGACCTCGCCGCCGCTGCCGGCGAACGTGATGCCTGGAGGGATCAGCGACGCGCTGTGTCCGATCAGACGCACCGTCACCGTCGGTGTGTCGGTGCAGTACAGCGGCGCCGGCGACGTGGCGCCGGCCGGGCTGGCGCACGGCTGCGGATCGTGCTCCTCGATGCACAGCGCAACGACGCGCGGGCCGAGCGCACGCTCCACATCCGCGGGAGTTGGCGGACACGGAGCGGGCGCGCACGTGGTCGCGTTCGCGGTGGCGCACCACGGGACGACGTCCGTGGCGAACAGCGCCTGCGACAGGTGACCGGCGACAGCTGTTGTCACCGTGCGAGCGTCAGGTGCGGCAACACCCGTCGCCGTGACGCCGGCGGACGCTGCCAGGCGCGCCGCCTGCTGCACCGCTGAGACCTCCGCGCTGTTCTGAACCGCCCACAACCCCGCGTCGATCGTCGCGAAGAAGCAGAGAAAGAAGAGTGGTGCGACGAACGCGAACTCGACGGTGGCCTGCGATCGGCAGCGCCTTCGTGCGCTGCGCATCGACCCCCGACCGTGCTCGCCTTCCCCCATGAGGGCGGCTAGCGTACGCCGATCAGGGAACCGTGATGAAGGACAGATCGACCGGCGCCAGCGGTGTGATCGTCACCGGCTCTGCGGGCTGATTGGTGTTGGGATCGACGAACGTCGTCCAGTTGCCGCCGTGGAACACCTCGAACACGTACGGCCCTCCCTGCGGGACCGAGTCGAACCGGAAGTTCCCATCTGAGTCGGCACGGGAGTAATAGAAAGGACCCGTCGTCAGGTACCCGCCGGGCTCGGTGAAGTAGTGGCTGCTCAAACGCACCTGGCCGCTGAGCGCGTGTCCGCTCTTGTCGACGAGCGTGCCGCTGACGGGCTGCCCGGCGCGGAGGAGCGTCGACGCCTGCCGTGCTTCGGCTGTGCCGGCGTACGTGGACACCAGCCGCTGCAGGGTGGTCGCCGCCTCCTTGAACGACAGCTGCCGCATCTCCTGCATCCCGGCGACAAGCAGCGCGTGGGGGTACTCGGCGCCGGCCGCGGCCTGACCGCCACCGTGCGCGGCGCTGTCCAGCAAGGCCACCGCGTCGACGCCGTCACCGCTCACTGCCAGCGCGTGCGCAGCGCCGACTTCGTACTGCGGCTGGAGCTGCGCGACCTGTGTCGCGACCTGGCTGGCCCCGTTCAATCTCAGCGTGGTCACCTGGCCGAGCCGGGCGAGCGCGGCGCTGTAGTCACCGCGCGACGCCGCGGCCTTCGCCGCTTCGAGAAGAAGGGCGGCCCGCTCCTGGTTCGCGGTTGCCGCAAGGCGCGGGTCGGTGACCGTTCCGGCCATCGCCACGGCTTGATCGACCTTCCCCTGACGGTCGAGCGCGGCGGCCCAGGTGAGCATCGTCCGCTGCGCGTTGAGCTGGGCCTCGGCGACGTCGCCGCGGTCCAACACGTACAGCGGCCCGGTTCGCGTCGAGATCGTCGTGTCGAGGGCAATGGACGCCGCGTACTGGCCGTCCGCCGCCAGCCGAGCCGCCGTGCTCGCAGCATCCGCGGTCGCATGGGCGGCGCCGAGGGAGACGGCCACGACGACGACCGCAACCGCCACCACGGCGAGCAGCACGGCTGGCAACCGGCGGACTCGACGGGTCGGGGTGGCGACGCTGATCTCCATCCTGCGCCTTAACGCTCAACGGCTCCTACCGATATCCTCGCACCCCATGCTCACGCTCGATGGCGGCCCGGTCGGCATCGACGAGCTGGTTGCGGTGGCGCGGGACGGCGAGCAGGTCGAGGTCGCTGAAACCGCTCGCGATGGGATGCGACGGTCGCGTGCGGTCGTTGATCGCATCGACGAGGCAGGAGACGTCGCCTACGGCGTGACCACAGGGTTCGGTGCGCTCGCCGATCGTGCGGTGGCGCCGCCGGATCGCTCGGCGCTGCAGCTGAGCCTGCTGCGCAGCCACGCGGCCGGCATGGGACCGAGGCTCGACGACGAGGTCGTGCGCGGGATGCTGCTGCTCCGCGCGCGAACCCTCGCCGCGGGGCACTCCGGAGTGCGCACGGAGCTGTTGGATGCGCTCGTGGCGGCGCTGAACACGCGACTGATCCCGTGGGTCCCCGCGCACGGTTCGCTGGGCGCATCGGGCGACCTTGCACCCTTGGCGCACGCCGCCACCGCACTGCTCGGTGAGGGCTGGGTGGTCGGCGACGACGGCGCGCGCACGTTGTCAGCCGGCGCGCTCCGCGCTCGCTCGCTCACGCCGCCGGCCGTCGGACCGAAGGAAGGGCTCGCGCTCATCAACGGCACAGATGCGAGCGCCGCCACCCTCGCGCTCGCCGTGCGCGACATCGAGGAGCTGCTGCGCGCCGCCGACTGCGCGTGCGCCATGAGCGCCGAGGCACTGCTCTGCACGACGCGTCCCTTCGACGACGGGATCATCGCCCTGCGTCCGTCGGCCGGTCAGGCTGCGGCGGCTGCGAATCTACGCGCGCTGCTCCGGGACAGCCCGCTGGTTGCGTCGCACCGGGAGTCACATCACGCGGTGCAGGACGCGTACTCGCTGCGCTGCGCGCCCCAGGTGCACGGCGCGGCGCGCGATGCCGTCGCCTTCTGCCGCGCCACAACCGAGCGAGAAATGGCCAGTGTTGTCGACAACCCCATCGTGCTCGACGGCGAGGTTGTCAGCTCCGGCAACTTCCACTCGCAGGGACTCGCCTACGCGGCCGACCTCCTGGCATCCGTCTGCGCCGACATGGCGAGCATCAGCGAGCGGCGTGTCGACCGGCTGCTCGACCCCGCTCGGTCACGCGGTCTGCCCGCGTTTCTGTCACGCGATCCGGGGCTCAACAGCGGACTGATGATGGCGCAGTACACCGCTGCCGGCATGGTTGCGACGCTGCGCTCGATGGCGACGCCGCTCGCGGTGCAGACGGCGTCGACGAGCGCGGGCCAGGAGGACCACGTCTCCATGAGCTACGAGGCGGCGCGCCGCACGCGCGATTCCCTTCCATTGCTGCGCGCGGTCATCGCGGTCGAGCTGCTCTGCGCCGCGCAGGCGCTCGAGCTCCGAGCGCCGCTGCGGCCGGCGCCGGCGACCGGCGCGCTGGTCGGAGCATTGCGTGGCTTCGTGCCGACGCTGCGCGAGGACCGAGCGCTGGAGAGCGACCTCGCGTCGATCGACTCATGGCTGGAACGCGGCGGCTGGCGAACCGCGCTCAGCCGCACCGCCGCGCGCATCGCATGAGCGCCGGCGCCCGCCCGGTCAGCGCACCGCGTGGCACAGAGCGCAGCTGTCACAGCTGGCAGACGGAGGCTCCGCTGCGCTGCCTCATGAACAACCTGGATCCGGATGTCGCTGAGAATCCGGACGACCTGGTCGTCTACGGCGGCACCGGTCGCGCGGCACGTTCATGGGAATGCTTCGACGCCATCGTGCGCTCGCTGCGGACGCTGCACGACGACGAAACGCTGCTGGTGCAGTCCGGCAAACCGGTCGGCATCGCGCGCACGCACGAGCTCGCGCCGCGCGTGCTCATCGCCAACTCGCTCCTCGTGCCGAAGTGGGCCACATGGGACGAGTTCTGGCGGCTGGAGTCGTTGGGTTTGACCATGTACGGTCAGATGACCGCCGGCTCCTGGATCTACATCGGCACGCAGGGCATCCTCCAGGGCACGTACGAGACGTTCAACGCGCTCGCACAGAAGCGCTTCGGTGGCTCGTTGCGCGGCCGCCTCGTGCTCACCTCGGGCCTCGGCGGCATGGGTGGCGCACAGCCGCTCGCGGTGACGATGAACGACGGCGTCGCGCTGTGCATCGACGTGGATCGCGATCGCATCCAGCGTCGCCTTGACACGCGCTACGTCGACGAGGTCGCGGAGACGCTGGACGACGCGGTGCGCCGCGCTGATCTTGCACGCGAGCGCGGTGAAGCGCGATCCATCGCGGTCTGCGCCAACGCCGCCGAAGCATTGCCGGCATTGCTCGATTCGGCGTTCGCGGTCGATGTTGTGACCGACCAGACGAGCGCGCACGATCCGCTGCACGGCTATATCCCCGCGGGCCTCGCGGTTGGCGATGCCGCAACGCTGCGTCGCAACGATCCCGGCGCATACGTGCAACGCGCTCGAGAGTCGATGGCACGCCACTGCGAGGCGATGGTCGCGTACCAGCAGCGCGGCGCAGAGGTGTTCGATTACGGCAACTCACTGCGAGAGCAGGCGCGCCTGGGTGGATTCGCGGACGCGTTCACCTACCCGGGGTTCGTTCCCGCATACATCCGGCCGCAGTTCTGTGAGGGGCGCGGGCCGTTTCGCTGGCTCGCGCTCAGCGGTGATGCGCAGGACATCGCCCGAACGGATCGCGCGATGTTGCAGCTGTTTCCCGACAACGAACCGCTGGCTCGCTGGCTGCGCATGGCCGAAGAGCGGGTGCAGTTCCAAGGGCTGCCGGCGCGGATCTGCTGGCTCGGCGCCGGCGAGCGGCAGCTCGCGGGCCTGCGTTTCAACGACCTGGTGCGGCGCGGCGAGGTGGCGGCGCCGATCGTCATCGGCCGCGATCACCTCGACAGCGGGTCGGTCGCGTCACCGTACCGCGAGACCGAGGCGATGCGCGACGGAAGCGACGCCATCGCCGACTGGCCGGTGCTCAACGCGCTGCTCAATTGCGCCAGCGGAGCTACCTGGGTCGCCGTGCACCACGGGGGCGGCGTCGGCATGGGGCTCTCCATCCACGCGGGTGCGCAGGTGTGTGTGGATGGTACCGAGCTGTCAGCGCAGCGCTGCGACCTGGTGCTCACCAACGATCCCGCCAGCGGTGTGATGCGGCACGCCGACGCTGGATATGAGGAAGCGCGCGCCGCAGCGCGAGAGCGAGGCGTGCGCATTCCGATGCTCGACGGCGAGTGAACGCGCGCGAGTGGCTCGCGCAGCGCACCTCCGGTCCACCTGATATCGCGCTGATCGGCGTGCCGGTTTCCCGGCTGTCGATCAGCCCGTCGCAAGCGTGGTCGACACCACCGGCGCTCCGCACGGCGCTGCAGCGCTTTCCGACGTGGAACGCGGAGCACGGCGTGGACCTGGCCACCCTTGCGGTGCACGACCGAGGTGACGTCGACGGCGATCGTGATGACGCCGACACGGCGGCGGTTCGCGCACGCATCGAGAGCGCGGCTCGTGCGAGCCTCGATGACGCCGGTCTCACGTTGCTCGTCGGTGGCGACAACTCGTTGACCGTGCCGGCCATGCGGGGCAGCATGGCGGCGCGGCCGCACGAAACGTGGGGTCTGTTGACGCTCGACGCGCATCACGACTGCCGCCCGCTCGACGACGGTCCGCGCAACGGCACGCCGGTGCGCGAGCTGATCGAATCGGGGCTCCCCGCGTCACGCGTCGTCCAGGTCGGTATCCATCCGCTCGGGAACCACGAGCAGCATGCGCGCTGGGCGATGCAGCACGGCATCACGGTGTTCTCGGTGCGCGAGCTGCGCGCGCTCGGCACCGCTCCCGTCATCGAGCGTGCACTCCGGCATCTGCGCGACCAGCGAGCGACCGCTATCTATGTCGACATCGACATCGACTGCGTGGACCGCGCATTTGCGCCCGCGTGTCCTGCGAGCCTGCCCGGCGGATTGCTGCCGACGGAGTTGCTGCAGGCGGCACATCTCATCGCGCGCGATCCGCGTGTCGCCGTGGTCGACTTCACCGAAGTGGACGCCAACGCCGACGTTGCCGCAATCACCGTGCGGCTGCTGGCGGCGACGTTGCTCGACGTCTGCGCCGGTTTCGCGCGGCGGTCCGGTCGAGAGGTGACCGGATGAGCACCGTCCTGCTGCGCAACATCGGAGAGCTCTGCACATGCGACGGCGCACGCGGGGAGGCACCGGGTGTCGTCACAGATGCTGCGCTCGTCGCCGTGGACGGTGTCATCACGTATGTGGGAACCGAGAGCAGCGTCGATCGCGCGTCGCTCGCGGGCGACGTCGAGGAGCACGATCTCGACGGCGCCGCGGTTGTTCCCGGATTCGTCGACTCGCACACGCATCTCGTCTGGCTCGGTGACCGCGCGGAGGAGTACGCGTCGCGGGCTGCGGGCGTGAGGTATCAGGAGATCGCAGCACATGGCGGTGGCATCCGCGCGACGGTGGCTGCGACCGCCGCCGGCGACGTGGCTGAGCTTGCCCACGCTGCGGAGGAACGAGCCCGCCGCATGCTCAGGCATGGCACGACGACGTTGGAGATCAAGAGCGGCTACGGCATCGCGCACGACGCCGAGATGCGCCAGCTCGATGCAGCGCGCGCACTGCACGCACGAGGCGGGCTGCCCGACGTGATGACGACCTATCTGCCGCTGCACGCAGCGCCCGACGGCGACCGTGCTGCATTTCTCAACGACGTGTGCGCGCGAGGCGTGCACGACGCCGCAGAACGCGCGACGTTCGCCGACGCATTCTGCGACGTCGGCGCGTACACCGTCGACGAGTGTGCGCGCTTTTTCGAGGCGGCGATCGCGGCGGGCCTGCGGCCCAAGGTCCATGCCGAGCAGCTGGCGCACACCGGGGGCGCACAGCTCGCGGCGCGCGCGGGCGCGGTCAGCGCCGACCACCTCGAGCACGCCACCGAGGAGGACCTGCGAGCGCTGCAGCGGGCGGGCGTCGTCGCGACGATCCTGCCGGGTGCCTCGCTCGGACTCGACGGGCCACCAGCACCGGGTCGCCGGGCGCTCGACGCCGGTTGCCGCGTCGCCATCGCCACCGACTGCAACCCCGGCACCTGCTATTGCGAATCGATGCCGCTCATGTGCTCACTCGCGGTGGCGAGCGCGGGACTGACGCCGGGGCAGGCCCTGGTGGCGGCGACCGCGGGCGGAGCCGCGGCGTTGGGACTGACCGACCGCGGTGTGGTCCGTCCCGGCGCCCGGTGCGACGTCGCCGTCCTGGCGTCGCGGCGGTGGCTCGAGGTCGCCTATCACCTCGGCGGCGACGTCGTCGACCGGGTGTTCATCGGAGCCGACGAGGCATAGGCTGGTTCCCATGTTCCCCGCGCTGAGCGGGCAGGACCTCGAGGTCCCGCTCGCCCACGGTCAGATGCGGCGGTACGTCAACCTCGACTACGCGGCGAGCACGCCCGCGATGGAACGGGTCGTCGACACCGTCCTGGCGTTCCTGCCGTGGTACTCGAGCGTGCACCGTGGCGCCGGATTCTCGTCGCAGGTGTCGACGCGTGCGTATGAAGCGTCACGGTCGAGCGTGGCGCGCTTCGCGGGCGCGCGGTCGACAGATACCGTCATCTTCGTCCGGAACACGACGGAGGCGATCAACCTCCTCGTGCACAGCCTGCGATTGCGCCCTGAGCAGGTCGTGCTGAGCACGGCTGTGGAGCACCACGCCAACATGCTGCCCTGGCGGCGGCTTGCGCCGGTCGTACCACTCGCGGCGCCGCCGGACCCGGAGGCGTTGTTGAGCGCGACGCGCACAGCGCTCGAGGACCGCCACCGCCCTGTCGGTGTCGTCGCGATCACCGGCGCCAGCAACGTCACCGGGGAGGTGTTCCCCATCGCGGAGGTTGCCGAGCTGGCCCACGAGCACGGCGCGGTCGTCGTCGTCGACGGCGCCCAGCTCGCACCGCACCGGCGCATGGACATGGTGGCTCTGGGCATCGACTGCCTGGCGATCTCGGGGCACAAGATGTACGCGCCCTTCGGCGCCGGCGCGCTCATCGCGCCGAGCGCGCTGTTGCGTGATGCGGAACCCATGCTCGCTGGTGGTGGCGCGGTGACATACGTGACGCTCGACGACGTCGCCTGGGCGCCGCTGCCGGAGCGGCTCGAGGCCGGCAGCCCGAACGTCATCGGGGCTGTGGCAATGGGTGCCGCAGCGGAAGCGCTCATGGAAGTCGGGCTCGAGCACATCGCCGCACACGAACGGCGGCTGCTCACCTACCTCGACGGACGCTTGCTCGATCTTCCCCAGGTGCGGCGTCTCATGCTGTGGCGCGGTGACGGCATCGATCGGCTCGGCGTGTGCACCTTCACGCTCGACGGGATGGACCATGCGCTCACCGCCGCCGCGCTCAGCGCGGAGTATGCCGTCGGCCTGCGCCACGGTTGCTTCTGCGCGCATCCGTACATTTCGCATCTGCTTGGCATCACGCTCGCGGACTCGCACATGATCGGTGAGCGCCTGCGCCGCGGCGAGCATCGCGACATTCCGGGCGCGGTCCGCGCGTCGTTCGGCATCGGCACGACGGTGGAGCACGTCGACCGGCTGGTCGACGCGTTGACGGCGCTGTGCCTGCGCGGGCCTTCCTTGCAGTACGCGGAGGACCCTGCAACCGGCGATTACGCACCGGTCGACGACCGCCGCCGGTTCCCGAAGTTCGACCTGCTGCCGGCGCTCGAGAGCGTCGGTCATATGCCGAGCTGCGGGCAGTTCTAGAACCGGCGACGAATCAGACGTTCGACCCCAGTAGCGCGCGTAGCGACGCGGCGTCCGTGACCGGTGTGTCGCAGACGAAGTTGCGGCACACATAGGCGGCGGCCGCGCCGTCGGGTGCGGGAAGGTCGTGCAGCAACGGCACGCCGTCATCGCGCCCCCATGCAAGCACCCGCAGCGGATCGAAACGGTGCCACACGGCGTCGCGCAGCTCGCGTGTCGCCGGCGCGCGCGGATCACCGGCGATGGCGATCTCGCGAACCGGTGCCAGGGCAAACTCCATCGCCGCCGCGAGGCCGCTCAGCGCCAGTGGCGCGCGCGCAACCGCGGGCGCCAGCGGCGTGACGATCTCCATCGCGCGCTCTCGCCAGCTGTGCTCGCCCGTGAACGCGTGGAGGCGCAGGAAGGCGGATGCGGCGGCCGATTGTCCCGCGGTCACGGGGTTGTCGTCGATGCTCCGCGGCCGGACGATCAACGCCTCAGCGTCAGACGCGGTGTCGTAGTACATGCCGTCGTCGTCTCGGTAACGTTCGAGGATGAGCGTTGCCATCGCGCGCGCAGCATGGAAGTACCGCGGCTCACCGCTCATCTCGTAGACCGTGATCAGCGCATCGGCGAGGTGCGCCACGTCCTCGATGAAACCGGTGATGTGCGCCTGTCCGTCCTTCCACGTCCGCAGCACAGTGCCGTCATCGACGACGGCTGCGAGCAGGAAGTCCGCGACGTGCCGGGCTGCCTCGCGGTAGTCGTCGCGGTCCAGCGTCGCACCTGCCTCAGCGAGCCCACCCAGCGCGAGCGCGGTCCAGGCGGTGACCACCTTGTCGTCACGCGCCGGCGCGGGCCGCTGCGCGCGCGCGTCGTACAGGCGCTCGCGGATGACCTGCAAGCGCACGCGGAGATCGGTGACCGGCACGCCGATGCTCTCGGCGACGCGCTCGACCGGGAACGGCAGCGAGAGCACCGTCGTACCGTGATCGAAGTTACCACCGGCGGCAACGCCGTACACACGCGCCGCCAGTGCGCCATCGTCGTCACCGAGCACGTCACGCAGCTGCTGCGGCGTCCACACGAAGAAGGCGCCTTCACCACCTGGTGAGTCGGCGTCCTGTGATGCAGCGAACCCACCCGCCGGCAGCAGCATCTCCCGCAGCAAATAGTCGAGCGTTCGCGTGCAGGTCTCGAGCATGTCGTCGCGCGCGGTCAGCTGCCATGCGTGCAGGTAGACCGGCGCCAGCTGCGCGTTGTCATAGAGCATCTTCTCGAAGTGCGGCACGGCCCACCGCGCATCGACGCTGTACCGGTGGAAACCGCCGCCGATGTGATCGAACACACCGCCGCGCGCCATCGCGTCGAGCGTGATCAGCGCTGCGTCGAGCAGCGATGCATCGTCCGTCGCCCGATGACGCCGCAGCATGAGGTCCAGTGCCATCGGATGGGGGAACTTCGGCGCGCCGCCGAAGCCACCATGCCGGCGGTCTGTCTGTTGCACCAGCAGTCGCACAGCGGCGTCGAGCTGATCCGCTGAGGCATCGCCCGTCGCTTGCACCTGGGGTGGCCGCAACGCCTCGCGCATGCGCGCGCCCGCGTGCTCGATCTCCTCGCGACGGTTTCGATATGCGTCCGCGGCGGCGCGCAGCACGCGTGGAAACGCAGGCATGCCCATGCGCTCGTGCGGCGGGAAGTACGTGCCGCCGTAGTACGGCGTCGCGTCGGGGGTGAGGAACACCGTCATGGGCCATCCCCCGTGGCCCGTCATCCCCTGCACCGCCTGCATGTAAATCGCGTCGACGTCGGGGCGCTCTTCGCGATCGACCTTGATGTTCACGAAGAGGTCGTTCATCAGCGCTGCGATCTCGCGATTCTCGAACGACTCGTGCGCCATCACATGGCACCAGTGGCAGGCGCTGTATCCCACGGAAAGCAGCACCGGCTTGTCGTCGGCGCGCGCTCGCTCGAACGCCTCAGTGCTCCACGCGTACCAGTCGACGGGGTTGTCAGCGTGCTGCAGCAGATATGGACTTGTCTCCCGCGCAAGCCGGTTGCTCATGACGACACGCTACATGCGGCGGCCCAACCGCCGGATATCCCCTTGCGCCGAGAGCAGTTGCTCACACCAGCAGGCGCACCGACACGGCAAGGCCGAGCGCGATGACGGCGAGACGCAGCCCCGTGTCCGGCACGCGGCGTGCGACCGCAACGCCCGCGAACCCTCCGACAAAGCTCGCCGGCAGCATCACGGCGACGGCGCTCCACGCGACCGTGCCGAAGAAGATGAAGTACGCCGCAGCGACAACGTTGAACACCAGGGACAACACGCCTTTGAGCGCATTCAGCCGCTGCAGTCTGTCGCGCACGAACACTGCCAGCACCGCGAGCAGCATCACGCCGAGGCCCGCGGCGAAGAAGGCCGCATACACCCCGGTGAGCAACACCGCCACGCCAAATGCGCTGCGATCGATACCGCCTTGACGCTCGGATCGTGCCGTGAAACGCGCGACCGCCGGCTGCGCGGCGAGCAGCGCGCACGCCGCCAGGATGAACCACGGAATCAGGGCTTCGAACACGGCCGGCGACGTTCGAGTCAGTAGGAATGCGCCGACCACAGCCCCACCGCCACCGGCGAGCGAGAGCCAGCCGATGCGCACGCCCTGTCCTCGAAGCTCATGGCGATACCCGATGCTGGCACCGGCGTAACCGGGCACGAGCCCGATGGTGTTGCTGATGTTCGCGACGAGCGCGGGAACGCCGACCAGCAGCAGCGCGGGAAACGACAGCAGCGAGCCGCCCCCGCCAACGGCGTTGATCGCGGAGGCGGTGAATGCCGCCGAGGCGATGATGGCGATGTCGCCACCGCCGAGGTGCATCACGCGCGCGCCGACGGTGCCGGTGCTTCGCGCAAGGCCCGCAGCATCGCGACGGCCGCGGCAGCGGACGCGATCACGGTGATGAGGGCGATGCCGATCCAGCGCCAGACCAGCTGCGCGTCGCTGTACGCCGGTGGCGCCGGCAGCGTCTGCAGCACGTGAACCCAGAGTCCATGTGATGTGGCGGCGTACACAGCGTGGGCACCGTCGTCAGTGGCAAGCGCGTTGACGCCGTCGGGCAGACCGGGCCCGGCGCGCAACCAGTCATCCCCGCCGTTGGTGGAGTCGAGTACCGCGTACCCGTCGCTGCCGAGGTAGACCGTGTCGCTGAGCGGTCGCGAAAACGCCGCAACCGACGTGATGCGTGGCACACCCTGCACCAGGCTCTGCGGCAACAGCAGCAGTGCACGACGCCAGTCGCCACCGGAGCCGCGACGCCAGACGGTGCCATCGGTGGCGACAGCCACCACTACGCCCGGCAGCGCGCCGGGCGCCGCGATCAGGTTGGCGCCGCTGCCGAGGTCCGGCGTGCCGGCGTCGACGACAAACGCGGACGACGCAGCATCACGACGCAACACATGTCCGGTGGCGTCGATGGCCCAGCCATATGGTCCCGCACTCACCGCACGCGGCGGTTTCACTGGGGGATCGCCTGGCACCGCATCGAAATGAGCCCCGGCATCAACCGACCGCAAGGTGCGGCCGTTGTCAGTACGCACGTCGATGGTCTTGCCGGATGCGGCGACTCCCGTGAGGGCGGTGTCCTGCAGCCCAACCGGTGACCACCACGGTGTGGCGGCGTCAGCCGTCATCGAGTTGGACACGCACGCCGTGACGATGGCCACGCAGATGCGGATCGCGATGCGCATCAGCCGCCTGTCAGAAGCCATACAGCCCAGGCACGACTGCGAACTGCAGGGCGTTGTCCGCGATGGCGTGGACGATGACCGCCGGCCACACCGAACGTGTGCGCTGCACCAGCCACCCGAACCCGAGTCCGACGACGAACGTGATCGGCACGAACGGCGCTTCGGGTCCGCCATAGCTGATGGCGAGGTGTGCCAGGGCGAAGACTGCGGCCTGCGCTACGTTGGCCCAGCCGCGCGGCATCGAACGCTCGAGCGCACCCATGAGCATGCCGCGGAACTGCACCTCTTGCGCGAAGCCCTCGAGCGCGTTCGCCGGCGCAAGCCATGGCAGGTCGCGCACGATCCCGACGGGTGCGAGCGCGACACGACCGAGGAGTGACGCGGGCAGTGCAAGTCCGAGTCCGATGAGGGCTGCACTCGACAGCACACCGGCGGCGACGCCGGCGAGGGTCACACGAAAGCGCAGCCATGGGCGCCAATCGGGTGCCACCAGTCGCACCGCTGCGCCTGCGAGCAGCAGCGTCAGCACCGCCTGCGCGAGCGACGCCCAGAACACCTGCGCGTCGAAGCTGCCGAGCGCTGAGCGCTGCACGCCGTCGCCGAACAGGCCGACGATGATTCGCGGTCCGGCGACGAGCAGCGTGTACGTCGTCGCGACGGCGGTCAGCGCCAACAGCAGCGGACGCGCCCTCGCGAGCCGCTGATGCGTCAACGACGGCAGCGCGATGAGCACCGATGCAACCGCCAGGCGGGAGACGTAGGGATCGACGCCATTTGGGTCGCTGAATGCGATGGGCAGGAGCAACGCCGCGCCAAGACCGAGCAACGCGATCGTCAATGTGGCAGCGGCGGCCCACCACGAAGCACCACGCGCGTGCGCGTACAGGGTCTCGACCCGCGCTGCCATAGCCACATCGTCTTACTCTTGCGCCGCGATGAGCGTCACGATCCTGATCGGGGGCCAGTGGGGGGACGAAGGCAAGGGCAAGGTCATCGACCTGCTGTCCGACAAGGTCGACATGGTCGTGCGCTCGCAGGGCGGCAACAACGCCGGCCACACCGTGGTCGCCGAGGGCCGCGAGCATCGCTTCCATCTGATCCCGAGCGGCATCCTCAACCCGGACACCGTATGTGTCATCGGGCACGGGGTCGTCGTTGATCCGAGCGCGTTTCTGCAGGAGCTCGACCGGCATCAGACGGCGGGTATCGACACGCGAAACCTGGTGCTCAGCGAGCGCGCGCACATGGTGATGCCGTATCACCCTGTGCTCGACAAGCTCGGTGAGGAGCAGCGCGGTGACGATCGTCTCGGCACCACGTGGCGCGGCATCGGGCCGGCGTACGAGGACAAGATCCGCCGCATCGGCTTTCGCATCGGCGACCTGCAGAAGCCGGCGTTCCTCGAGAAGAAGTTGCGTTTCGTGCTGCGCCTGAAGAACGAAACACTGACCAAGCTCTACGGCGCAGAGCCTTTCGACGAGCAGGCGATTCTCGACGAGTACCTCGCGTATGCGGAGCGCATCGACCCATACATCCGCGACATCTATCCCCTCATTCAGTCGGCGCTCGGCGAGGGACAGCGCATCCTGCTCGAAGGCGCACAGGGCGTCATGCTCGACATCGATCTGGGGACGTACCCATACGTCACGTCATCCGCTCCAACCGCCGGCGGCGCGTGCACCGGGAGTGGCATACCACCCTCACGGATAACCTCGACCGTCGGCGTATTCAAGGCGTACACGACTCGCGTCGGATATGGACCCTTCCCGACAGAGCTGACCGACACGCTCGGTGAGTTCATTCGCGAGCATGGCAGCGAGTACGGAACGACGACCGGCCGCGCGCGTCGCGTTGGATGGTTCGACGCCGCGGTGGCGCGTTATGCCGTCAACACCAACGGCATCGACTCCATCGTGCTGACGAAGGTCGATGTGCTCGACGAGGTCGAGACGCTCAAGATCTGCACCGGCTACGTCAGCAAAGGCGAGCCGTGGGACCATCCGATGGCGAACATCTCGCACCTCAAGCACCTCGATCCTGTGTACGAGGAGATGCCCGGGTGGCGCACATCGACGCGGCGATGCCGCAGCTACGACGAGCTCCCGCCGAATTGCCGCGCGTACATCGAGCGCGTCGGTGAGCTCGCGGGCGCGAAGGTCGATGTCGTTTCGGTCGGTCCCGACCGCGAGCACACCCTGGTCCGCCGGTTGCCGCTGTAGTCGTAACCATCCATGGACTGGGCCACGATCGCCGGTCTTGCAACCGCGCTCGGCACGCTTGTGCTTGCGGTGGCGACCTTCGCATCGATCCGGTCGGCGAATCGCGCCGCACGCACGGCCGAGCGCGCGCTGCTCTTCGGCATGCGCCCGCTGCTGTTTCCGTCGCGGTTCAACGACGAAGCGCTCAAGGTGATGTGGGCCGACCAGCACTGGGCCCGCGTCGCCGGCGGGCGCGGCTCAGCGGAGGTCTCAGACCAGGCGGTGTACCTCTCGATGTCGCTACGCAACGCGGGATCCGGGATCGCGGTGCTGCAGGCGTGGTACCCGTGGCCCGGGCAACGGTTGAGTCCAGCGTCGCACGCGCCGCTGGAGCGCTTCCGCACGCTGACGCGCGACCTGTACATCGCCCCGAACGACATCGGGTTCTGGCAGGGCGCGCTCCGCGATCCCGACGAGGAGGTGTTCAGCGAGATGGCCCGCGTGATCCGCGCGCGGTCGCTGTTCACCATCGAGGTGCTCTACACCGACGCCGAAGGCGGCCAGCGCACCGTCAGCCGCTTCGGGATGGTGCCGGCGGGCGACGAAGACTGGCTCTGCACGGTCTCGCGTCACTGGACGCTCGACATCCCGTCCGCGCGCTGACTCTCCGTCGCGGAGCGACAGCGGCGCGCGTCAGCGCGCCGAGGGGTTAGGTGAGAAAGCTGCGCCGACTTCGGTGCAGCTTTCCACGGGAAGGGGATCTGCCTTTCCCTATTGAAAAGTGGCAGGGAGCGGGAAGACCCGCCCCCTGCCGGTCAGGAAGGGATAGGAAGAATTTCTACGTTGGGGGGATGAACGTCGCCTTCGGCGGTGTCTTTCCGGAGACCCGGTCGGACGACCAACCTACCTGATGTGGCGATTCTAGCACCGGCGTACTCGATCGGCGCCCGGCGGCGTCGATGCACTGCCGCAGTGCGTCAAGCTTGCGGAATGGCGACACTGACGGCACGCGTGCACGCGCCCGAACTGGAAGGATCGGGCGGCTGGATCAACACGGCCGAACCGCTGTCGCTGACCCAGCTCCGCGGACGCGCAGTGATTCTCGACTTCTGGACGTTCTGCTGCATCAACTGCCTGCGCGTCATCGAGGAGCTCCGTCCGCTCGAGGAGCGATTCCGCGACCGCCTCGTCGTCATCGGCGTGCACTCACCGAAATTTCCGCACGAGAACGATCACGCCGCGGTTGAGCGCGCGGTGCGCCGCCATCGCATCAGGCATCCGGTGCTCGACGACCCGGACCTCGTCACGTGGCAGCGCTACGGCGTCCGCGCATGGCCCACACTCGTCGTCATCGGCCCGGGCGGCCACGTCATTGCTCAGGCCGCCGGTGAAGGCAGCGCCGACGCGCTCGGGGGTGTCGTCGCCGCAGCGCTGGAGGGCCGCGATGCGCCGACGGGGCCGGCCTTCACCCCTGCGACGGTCAGCGAGCACCACGCACTGTCGTTCCCGGGCAAGGTCGCAAGCGACGGCGGAAGCCGCATCGCCATCGCCGACACCGGCAATGACCGCGTTCTCATCTGCAACCGCGACGGCCGCGTGCTCCGGGTCATTGGTGGCCTTCGCCAGCCGCAGGGCGTGCGTTTCGATGGCGGCCGTCTCCTCGTTTGCGACACCGTCGGTGGGCGTGTCATCGCCGTGGAGATCGACGACGGAACCCGGACGACACTCGCCGCCGGCCTGCGCTCACCGTGGGACGTGGCGGTGCTGCCGGACGGGCGCATCGCCGTCGCCGAAGCAGGCCTGCACCGATTGGTCGCGATTCGATCCGACGACGGCGATCCCTCCGTCCTCGCCGGCACGCGCGCCGAGGGAT
>JBHEMA010000254.1:0-2716 GCA_046262795.1 Candidatus Dormibacteria bacterium
CGCCGATCCGACTGGGTCAGGAGTTCCTGGGATACGCCGGCCAGGTCGAGCGCGCGCGCAGACGCTGTGCCGAAGCGCTGAATGCTTTGGAAGAGCTGCCCCTCGGCGGGACCGCGGTCGGCACCGGCGTCGGCGCGCATCCAGAGTTCGCACATCGCGTGATCATGCGCATCGGCGAGATCACCGGCATTCCGTTCCGCGAGACGGAGAACCACTTCTGCGCGCAGTCGACGATCGATGCGGTGGTCGCGGGAAGCGGCGCACTGCGCGCCGTCGCGATTGCGATGTTCGTCATCGCCAACGACATCCGGCTTCTGGGATGCGGTCCTCGCGCCGGCATCGGAGAGATCGCCATACCGGCGGTGCAACCCGGCTCGTCGATCATGCCGGGCAAGGTGAATCCGGTGATCTGCGAGTCCGTCACCATGGTTGCCGCGCAGGTCATGGGCAACGACGCAACGGTCGCATTCTCGGGCGCGGCCGGATCGCTGCTCGAGCTCAACGTGATGATGCCGGTTGCCGCGCACGCCATCCTCGAATCCATTGCGCTGCTCGCCTCGTCGGCGCGCAACCTCGCCACGCAGTGCGTCGACGGCATCAGCGCGACCGACAACGGTCCCGCACTCGTCGAGCGGGGCCTCATGCTCACGACAGCGCTTGCGCCGGCGATCGGTTACGACAATGCGGCTGCCATCGCCAAAGAAGCGCTGAACACCGGACGCACCATTCGCGATGTCGCCCGCGAGCGCACGCAGCTGAGTGATGACGAGCTGAACCACATCCTGAATCCGGAGGCGATGACCGAGCCCGGGCTCGGTGTCGCCGCGGGAGGCTGACGATGACCGCTGCCAAGACGCTCGCGGTCGTCGGCGCGGGCACCATGGGCGGTCAGATCGCGCATCAGGCGGCGCTGCACGGCTGGGACGTGCACCTGGTCAGCCGCCGCGCGGAGCGGTTGCAGTCGGCGCACGAGGAGGCCGCCAAGCTGCTTCGCCGGCGCGTCGAGAAGGGAAAGCTCGACCGTGACGCCGCCGAAGAGGCGCTGCAGCGTGTGCAGCGCAGCACCGACATGTCGATGATCAGCGGCAACGCGGTGGTCATCGAGTCCGTCGCTGAAGATCGCGACGCGAAGCGTGAGGTGTTCCAGCGCATCGCCGAGCACGTGGATGATGATGCCATCATTGGCACCAACTCGTCGACGCTGCCCTCCTCGTTGATGGAGGATTGCGTCCCCATTCCGTCGCGACTGCTGAACGTGCACTTCTTCAACCCGCCGCTCGTCATGGCGCTGGTCGAGGTCGTGCGTGGGCAGCACACGTCTGAGGAGGCGGTGCAACACGCGATGGAGTTCGCGCGGTCGATCGGCAAGACGCCGGTTCTCGTGGCGAAGGAGTCGTACGGCTTCATCGCCAATCGCATCCTCTTCATCGCGATGCAGGAGGCGATGAAGCTCGTCCAGGAAGGCTACGTGTCCGTCGAGGACTGCGACCTCGCGGTGCACAAGGCGCTGGGTTGGCCGATGGGGCCGTTCGCGCTGGCCGACCTCGTCGGCCTCGACGTCGTGGAGTCGATTCTCAGCGAGGGTGCACGTCAGACCGGCGACGACCGCTGGACGCCGCTGCCGATTCTCACCGAGAAGGTCGCACAACGCGAGCTCGGCCGCAAGACGGGACGCGGCTTCACCGCCGGTTGAGGGCAGCGTGCCACTCACCTATGACGAGCTGCCGCGTGAGGCGGATGAACGGACGATGCTCACGACGTTTCTGCAATGGCAGCGTGCGACGTTCGAGCGGAAGTGTGAGGGACTCAGCCACGAGCAGCTGCGCATGCGCGCGCTGCCGCCGTCGAGGCTGTCGTTGCTCGGCCTTGCGCGTCACCTTGCCGACGATGAGCGCGGATGGCTGCGGCGTACCTTGGGAGGCGAAGAGGGTCTGCCGGGTCGGTTCTCCACAAGCGAGGATCCCGAGGCTGACTTCAACGCGGTGGAGATGTGTGACGTGGACGAAGTCTTCGACGCTTGGCGGGAAGAGTGCGCACGAGGTGACCGCGTGATCGCGGGCCACCAGCTCGACGACGTCGTCCAGCAGCGCACCGGCCGCCGCGCGTCGATGCGCTGGATCCTGATACACCTCGTCGAGGAATACTCACGCCACAACGGGCACGCCGACCTGCTGCGCGAGCGCATTGACGGCGCGACCGGTTATTGACGGGTCACGTCAGCTCGAGCACCTCGAGCACGTCGGCAACGCCGGCGTCGGTAGGCGGGCGGCAGGTTGCGTCCGCGTGCTTGACGACACGCGGGTAACGACCGGCGTCCACAGCCACAGCGAACCCGGCGCGGTCGAGCAGGTCGATGTCGTTGGGAGCGTCGCCGATCGCGACCGCCTGCTTCAGCGAGATGCCGTGGCGCCAGAGTGCGAGATCGCATGCGCGTGACTTGCTGACATGCGCGTTGATCACCTCCACGTACTGCTCGCGCGACTGCGTCACGCCAGCAGCGTTGCCGAGTGCTTGTTTGAGAAGTCGCATGCATTTGCGCACTTCCGCAGGTCTTTCGATGACGAAGACGAGCTTCAGCGTCCCTGCAGCCACGATGCGTTGCAGATCTGGAACAAGGGTGACGCCGACGCCGGCGACGTCGGTGTACAGGTGCAACTCGGGACGATCTCGCTCGGCGACGATGTGGTCGTCCTGGTATGCGTGGCAATGCCAGTCG
>JBHEMA010000255.1:0-5724 GCA_046262795.1 Candidatus Dormibacteria bacterium
GCGGCGGGATGCCTGGAGCGAGATCCGCCTCCGGTGGCGGTGGTGGTTCCGGCGCGATGGGGGCGTACACGCGCCGGATCGCCTCGACCAGCTCGTCGCCACTCGCATTCGCAGAAACAAGCGGCGCCACCGGGCTCGTGCCGTTGACGGTGGGCTGCGATGTCACCACGAGCAGTCGCGTGCCAGGCGAAGCGACGACCAGCTCGTTCATGAGCGTTCGCGTGGCGTCGTCGCCGAGCTCTGAGCTGACCAGGAGGACGTCGGGCCGGCGCAGGCGTGCCTCGGCGACGACATCGCTGCTCTGGCGAGCGATGCCGATCACCTGGATCTCGTCGGAGTAATCCGCCAGCTTGGCGAGTTGCTCGACGATGTGCGCGATTTGGTCGGCGATCAGCACCTGGATGGGCGGAACCCCGACCGGGCCCTCTCGCATGGCGGCATGGTACGTCGGATTCCGCGAGCCCGAATGGACTGTGACAGCGCCGTGGACTGTCGGCACAGTCCCAAAACGAGGAAGGAGCCGCCCCGAAGGACGGCTCCTTTCTTGGTGAATTGTCGACAGGTTACTGGGACAGCCCGTTGCTGATGTTGGAGAACACGTTGTTCACCTGCTTGCCGACCACCTGCAAAATGACGATGACGACGATGGCAATGAGCACCAGGATGAGCGCGTACTCAACCATGCCTTGGCCTTCCTCATCCTTCTGGAGCTTCGAGGCCATGAACTCACGAAGCCGAATGTACAGGTCGCTGAGCATTTCTGCGTTTCACCTCCTTTCGGTTGAAGATTCCAGTGACGGCTGCGGACCGCTCATCTGGCTGCTCAGCACTATGCCCTCGCTGCCTCCACGCTGCGATCGCCCCCCTGCCAAGGAACGGTAACAAAGGGTCACATACGATTCGCGGACAGCGCCGTTTGCGCGGCCCGGTGCTTGCCTGATGACAAGAAGGCCACGGGCCGGTTGCATTTCCAGAGGCTGATCTAGAGTTCGCTCATGGCCGAGTTGGCGCCCCAGCGCGCCCGCCGTATGGGCGTGGATGCGCGTGGGGTTCTCGCGCAGCTCGAGCAGGTGCGGTTTCTGGTGTTCGGGCGCTCGCTACCGGCCGTCCTCTTCGGGCTGCTCGGGTATCGAGTCTTCATGCGGCTCCTCGACACCGTGCATGCGCTGCCCGCGCACGCGTCGGTGCTCGACGTGGTTCGCGCCCCGGTGCCGACAGCGCTCTATCTGTTGTTCTGCTGCATCCCGGTCGGCATCTATCTGACGCGGCCACGTCCGCGTGCGCGTGACGGCCGGCTCATCGCCCGCGCCGCCGGCCTCGTCGGCACGACGATGCTGCTCGTCGTCGGCGTCGTCGGCGGACCGACCATGTTTTCACCGCCCGCCGCGGTGCAGGCAGTGGGCGCACCGCTCGACATCATCGCGTTCGCCCTCGCGGTGTGGGGGCTGCTTACTCTCCGGCGCAGTCTCAGCATCATCCCGGAAGCTCGCCGCCTCGTCACCGGCGGCCCCTATCGCTTCGTGCGTCATCCCCTGTACGCGGCGGAGATCCTTGCCGCAACAACCGTGGTCGTGACGCAACCGGCGACACTTGGCGCGGCGCTGACGCTGCTGCCATTCATCGCGGTGCAGCTGCTGCGCGCGCGCTTCGAGGAACGTCTGCTGGCACGCACGTTCCCGGAATACACCGGCTACATGCGACAGACCAAACGCCTCGTTCCTGGCGTGTGGTGAGCGGGCCGATGCTATGGTGAGCGCGATGCGTTTGCGCCGCGGCAAGCAGCGATCGCTTGCCAGCTACGCCTCGGAATACGAGGCGAGGGTGAACGAGGTCGCGCAACGCGAGGGCACCGAAGCGTGCACGGAGATGGGCTGCACCGCGACGACGGGAGTTGCCTGTGAGTACGTCGACCGCCGTGCCCGCACCTGCCCAACCGCGTGGTGTCCGCACCATCGCGTTCTCGTCGAGGATCACGTGTACTGCCGCCGGCATGCCGGTGTCGTCAGCGCATTGCCGGACGCAGATTCATCGCTCGTCGTAGCCTTTCCCGACCTGGAGAATCGCGCGCCGTCGCTCGTCGGTTGGATGGCGCGTCAAATCGATGGCGACGTGTGGCGGCTCTTGCTGAGCGAGATAGACGCACGATCCGGCGGCCAGCTCGTGTCGGATCCCGTCATGCTCGTGTTGGCTGGACTGGAGCGCGAGCGCGCCTGGGAGCGCGCCTGGAAGCTCGTCACCCACACAGGTGTGAGCCGGCGCGTGAGCATTCTCGTCACCGAGGCGAACGATGCCGAAGTCATCGTGAAGGTGGCCGGCAAGGTCGTGGCGATGCTGACGCCTCCCTGGATCACGCATCGACGTCAGCATGAGCAGGTTGGCGAGGAGGAGGACGCGCGCGAGCGTGCCGAGTTCAATCAGCGGCTCGTGGGCGCGATTGAAGAGGCCATCGCCAACGAGCGTCAGTATTCCGGAGAGAACCCGTGAGCGCCGGCCGCGTGCTTGTCGTCGACGACGACCCACGGCTGCTGCACATCGTGGAGATGTACCTGAGCATCGAGGGTTTCGATGTGCGTACGGCGGAGAACGGTGAGGTTGCGCTCACGCTGCTCGAACCGGAAGCGCCGGATCTCGTCATTCTCGACGTCATGATGCCCGGCATCGACGGCATCGAGGTATGCCGGCGCATCCGCGAGTCGGATGCAGCGAGCACGGTGCCGGTGATCATGTTCTCGGCGCTGTCGGGCGACGACGACCTCGAGCGCGCGCGTCAGGCCGGCGCCAATCACATGATCACCAAGCCGTTCAACCTGGTTGGACTGGGCGCCGTGGTGCGGTCGTTCCTGCCGGGCGAGCAGGCCGAAGCGCAACAGGCAGCCGGCGCCTAGCCTCAGATCCCTGGAACGGTGATCTGCGTGCCCTCGTTGAGGTGCGTGCTGAGATCGCTCGGAAGCACTGGACCGAACACGGTGCGCGCTTGGGGCGCGATTCGCACCACCTCACCGGCGAGCGTCGCCGAGGTGATGTCCTTGGCGCTGCCGCCGCGTCCGGGCGGCACGTTGTTGCTCGCATTTGATGGCACGGCCGCGACAGCGAGCGCCACGATGAAGAGCACGAGCGCTTCGGAGATGCCGACAACCAGACCGGCCACCGTGCCAACGATGCGGTCGAAGATGAACACCAGGATCTGCTGCAGCCGTTCCTCGAAGGCCCAACCGAGTCCCTCGAAGATCAACACGGTCAGGACGACCACACCCACGAACATCCACGCATTCGCGTACAGGCTGTGCGGTGCGATCGTCGCCGCGAGCCCGTTGCCGATGTTGGATGCGGCGAGCACGCCGACGTACACGCCGGCGAACGCGACGACCCGACGCAACAATCCGAGCCGCCAACCGAGATACACGTTCAGCGCCACCAGCGCCAGCACCAGGAAGTCGGCGGTGAACTGTCCGACGGTGCTGTCGAGGAGCGCCAGCGAACCCATCATGGCGTGAACGTACCACCGGCCCCGCGACCGCGAACGCGGTTTTGTCACGGATCAACCGCATCGTCACAGCCTCGCGTCGCCGGTGGATACGCGGTGGCTAGGCTGGCGTGATGAGGAAAGGACTCCACCGCGCGGAACGGAGCGCATGAGCGCCGCCGGGCAGAGGCGCAATGGGCACGCCCTTGCTAGCATCGCCTCGAGCGACATGGCAACGAGTCCACTGCGCATCTCCAAGACCGATGTCTCCGCGCGCAAGACGTACGACCTGATCGACGAGCCGCTCGGTCCGGATTACGACGCACTCCTGGACAGTGCGCTCAACCAGTGCGCGGTGATCGTGCTGATGACGCCGTCCGAATCCGAAGGCGACGACGTTCGCGCGGTGCTCGACCGATTGGAGCCGTTCCGGCGCCGGACCAACACGACGTCGACGGCGACGGTCCACTACTTCGAGTTCAACACAGAATCCGTCGCGGTGCTCAAGGACGTGGCGCGCCGTCTCTACGCGTGGGCGGCGCCGACGTTGCCCCACGATCTCTGCCTGATGCGGGCCGACGGGAGCCCCTGGCTCGTGTCGATCGCGGCGCAGAGACTCGGCTACCTCGAGCTGACGCCGTTCGAGAAGCTGCTGCTCGGCAGAGGCGCACCGGGACTTGCCGCGGTGTTGGCGCACCAGGCCGCGCGCGACGCCATCCTCGCGTCATTCGAGCGGCGACTCGAGGCGCACATCGAGATGCTCACGGGCGAGGTGGAGCAGTACGCACAGCGCATCGTCGATGAAGGACGCGAGGGCCTCGTCGACGCGCTCGGCGACTGGCTCGGTTCGCGCGAGGAGTCGCGCGTGCATATCGCGCTCGAGTTGGTTGCGTCGCTGCAGCTCACCGAACTCAAGCCGGAGGTGCGAGCGCTGTTACAGGCGGTGCTCGATGGCGAGATCGACGATCCCGATGCGTACCGCTCGAACATGGTGCTGCGTGAGCGCTGGCGCGCGCGGCGCCGTCGCTTGCTCGAGCGTACGCTCGAACGCCTGGATACGACGAGCTAGGGGAGACGCACCACGACGGCGCTCGACGACGCATCGTCGGTCGTCTCGACGCTGCCGCCTGCGAGCTGCACGCGCAGACGCGTGCGCAACAACCAGTCCGGCTCGTCGTCGCCCGCGCGCAGCGCTCGCGACGGGGACGACACCCGCAGGATCACGGCGCCCGATGCATCAATACGCACGGAGATGTCGCACCGCCCCGCGAAGGAACCGTGCAGCTCGTGTACCAGCTCCTGGAGCACCCACACCGTCGCAACGGCGGACTCGCCGCGTCGCGGTTCCCCACCCGCCCATTCGAGCCCGATCTCGAGGCTTCCGCCGTACGTCGCGAGTGTGCGCCGGACGACAACCGCGAGCTGCTCGCCGGCGTCCGGTCGCAAAGCGCTCGGCGACGGCAGCGCGCGCAGGCGCGTCGCAGCGTCGCTGATGTGGCCGCGCAGGTCGCCAAGCGCGTGAGCGCCCGTGCCGAACTCCTTGCCGACACGCCGTTCGGCGACCTCGAGCTCGAGCGTGATGGAGCAGAGCATCTCGAGCACGTCGCGTCCGACGGCGAGCGCGGTCGTCGCCCGATCGGAGGCGATGCCGCCGAGCAGCCGGCGCAACACCTGTGCATCGACCACGCTGCGCGCGTCGAGCACTGTGCTTCGCTCACCACCGCTCACCTGACGCGCAGCTTCAGATGCCACCTCGACGGCGGTTGCAGCAGCTGCCGTGCGCGACGCAGCGCGCACACGTTCGTCGACGATGCGCCGCAGCTCGTCGGGACGCGCTTGATCCGCATGTTGCAGGATTTCCTGCCACAGGTGATCGAGGTGGTCCTCGTCATCACGACATTGCGCCAGACGCACCTCCGCCTCGCGGTGCAGCCACGCGAGCCACTCGTCGATCGACGCTGCGGGGCGCTGGTCTGGCTCGCCAGCCGGCGCCGCCGGGGAATGACCGGCCACGGCCATGACCGCTCTTATTTTCCGCCCAGCGTGTGCGCGACCTGGATGACGGCGGGCCCCAGCAGCACGATGAACAACGTCGGAAAAATGCAACCGACCATGGGGAACAACATCTTCAGCGGCGCCTTTTGTCCCTGCTCCTCCGCGCGCTGACGACGCCGGCGCCGAATCTCCTCCGACTGGATGCGCAGCACGTTGGCGATGCCGACGCCGAGCTGCTCGGACTGCACCACTGCCTGCACAAAGTT
>JBHEMA010000256.1:0-4510 GCA_046262795.1 Candidatus Dormibacteria bacterium
ACGGCGAGACTGTTGATGGCGACCGCGCGAAGGAAGCCGCCGGTGCGGAACCCGACCTCGCGAATGACATCGGTTGCCAAGTCCTGGTAGCGCGGCGGCACCAGGTCGACGACGAATCGCTTGAGCCGGTCACTGCTCACCAACCACATGAAGCCGACGACGAGCACGACGATGAAGTTGACGACGACCGCGAAGGTGGTACCACCGATGGCGAGGAGCACCTGTTGGGCGGCGCCGAGCGCGCCGCTCACCGCCGATTGCACGTTGACGTTGAAATGGAATTGCGCCTCGAGGTTGTTGACGAAGTCGAGCACCTGCTTCTGGTACTGCGGGAAATTCGAAGCGAGCGAGCTGGCCTCTTGGACGATGGGCTGCACGAGCAATGCCGCGAGACCGGCGAGGGTTCCAAGCAGCACGACGTAGACGATGACGATCGCGAGCGGTTCGGGGACGCGACGTGACCCCAGATATCGAACTACGGGGCGGATGCCTTCGGCGAACACGATCGCGACTACCACCACCAGCAGGATGTCGATGAGGCGGCTCAGCACGAAGACGAGCGCGACGACGCCGAGCACGATCAACGCCGCCGTCACGAGGGTCCGCACGGTGATCACCGAGCGGTCGCGCGGATGCTCGTGGTGCGTAGCTGCGTCGGGCTGGGACGGCGCCGGCGCTTCCGGAGCGGTCACCGCGCCAGCGTAAGGCCTGTCAGCGATGAGTGCGGGCCAACTAGACTTCGGCGCCGGTGAAGCTCCTCGAATATCAGGCCAAGCAACGCTTCGCATCCGTCGGCATCGCGGTTCCGAACGGCCGCCTGGCGCGCACGCCGGACGAGGCCGAGGCTGCCGCACGCGAGCTGGGCACCATTGCCATCAAGGCGCAGGTTCCCATCGGCGGGCGAGGCAAGGCCGGTGGCATCGCGGTCGTGACCACACCTGAGGATGCCCGCCGGGAGTCCGGGCGGATCCTGGGTATGGAGATTCGCGGATACCCGGTGGGCAGCGTTTGGTGCGAGCGCGGTCTCGACATCGCGCATGAGCTCTATCTCGGGATCACGCTCGACCGCGATCGTCGGCGCCTCGTCGTCATCTTCTCGGCGGCAGGCGGCATGGAGATCGAAGAGGTCGCAGCCGAGAACCCGGAACGCATCGCCAAGCTGTGGCCCGATCCGTTCAGCGGCCCCATGGCCTTCGAGCTGCGTCAGGTGTGTTTTGCAGCGCTCAAACAGACAGAGCTGCAATCGCTTGGCGCCACCCTCGTCAACAAGGTGGCCGCGATCGCCGCGCGTCTCTACGGTCTTGCCACGTCGCTCGACGCGGTCACCTGCGAGATCAACCCGCTCGCGGTCACGCACGATGCAGACGTCGTCGCTGCAGACGGCAAGCTCGAGATTGACGACAACGCCGAGTACCGTCACCGCGACGTGGCGCAAGAGCTGGCTCGCGACGAACCGACCGACGGCGCCAAGACCGGCGACGATCCCTACGAGGTCGAGGCACGGCGCCGCGGTCTTACGTATGTCCACCTCGACGGCAGCGTCGGCGTCATCGGCAACGGCGCGGGCTTGACCATGAACACGCTCGACTTGGTGAAACAGCAGGGTGGCAACCCTGCCGACTTCCTCGACATCGGCGGTGGCGCGAGCGCCGACAAGGTGCGCAACGCGCTCGAGATGGTGTTGCTCGATCCGGCGGTGCGTGGTGTGTTCATCAACGTGTTCGGCGGGATCACGCGCGGCGATGAGGTTGCCCGCGGCGTCATCGCGGCGCGAGACGAGCTGCACATCACCAAGCCCCTGGTGGTGCGCATGACCGGTACCAAGGAGGAGGAAGGACGGCGCCTGCTCGAAGAGGCGGGCATCGTGCCCGCTGTCAGCGCCACCGAAGCAGCGCAGAAGATCGTCGCATTGGCGCAGGACGGCGACGCATGAGCGTCCTCGTCGATCGCGAGAGTCGCGTCGTGGTGCAGGGCATCACCGGACGCGAGGGCGCATTTCACACACAGCAGATGCGCGCGTTCGGGACGAACGTCGTAGCCGGTGTGTCTCCCGGCAAGGGCGGCAGCGACGCCGACGGAGTGCCGGTGTTCGACACCGTCGCCGATGCCGTGGGCGCTACCGGTGCCAACGTCGCGGGCGTCTTCGTGCCGCCCGCATTCGCCGCGGACGCGATCATGGAATCGGCGGCGGCGGGTGTGGCCCTGACCGTCTGCATCACCGAGGGCATCCCGGTGCACGACATGGTCAAGGCGCGCGCATACGTCGACACGCGCGGCGTCCATCTCCTCGGTCCCAACTGTCCCGGGATCGTCACGCCGCAGCAGTGCAAGATCGGCATCATTCCGAACCACATCAACGCGCCCGGGTCTGTCGGCATCGTTGGACGGAGCGGCACGCTGACATACGAGGTGATCCAGGGACTGACGCAGGCGGGCCTCGGTGAGACGACGTCAGTGGGCATCGGCGGCGATCCGGTGCTCGGGCTCGGCTTCACGGACGTGCTCAAGCTCTTCGGCGCGGACCCGGAGACGCGAGCCGTCGTGATGATCGGCGAGATCGGCGGTTCGGATGAAGAGGCCGCCGCCGCATGGATCCGCGACTCGGGTTTCGACCGTCCCGTGATCGCGTTCATCTCCGGGCGCACCGCCCCTCCCGGCAAGCGCATGGGCCACGCGGGCGCCATCATCAGCGGCAACACGGGTACCGCGCAGAGCAAGATCGACGCGTTGCAGGCTGCCGGCGCGGCAATCGCCGACACGATCGAAGATGTGGTGCGGCTCACGGCCGAGCGCGTGGAGCATCGCGGCGCCGCGTCGCTGCCCTAACCGCGATGGACTTCGAGCTGAGCGATGAACAGCGGCACATTCGTGACGTGGTGCGCGACTTCGCGCGCGCAGAGATCGCACCGACGGCGGCGCAGTACGACGAGAGCGGCGAGTTTCCCTACGAGTGGGTGCGGGGGATGGCGAAGCTGGGACTGTTCGCGTTGCCGTTTCCGGAGTCGGTCGGCGGGGCGGGCGGTGACTTCATCTCCTACTGCATCGCCATGGAGGAGGTTGCCCGTGCCGACGCGAGCGCGGCGATCACGCTCGAAGCCGCGGTCTCGCTGGGCATCTCACCGCTCGCCTATTTCGGCACGCGCGAACAGCAGGAGCGATGGTTGCCGCCGCTGCTCGCCGGCGACAAGCTCTGGGCGTTCGGGCTGACGGAACCGGGAGCAGGGTCGGACGCGGGCGGCACAGCAACGCGCGCAGTGCGCGACGGCGATCAGTGGGTGATCAACGGGCGCAAGTCATTCATCACCAACGCGGGCACCGACATCAGTGCGGGCGTGACGCTCACGGCGATCACGGGGTCGAAGAACGGTGACAAG
Source organism: Candidatus Dormibacteria bacterium (assembly GCA_046262795.1). Classification (GTDB taxonomy): domain Bacteria; phylum Chloroflexota; class Dormibacteria; order Aeolococcales; family Aeolococcaceae; genus JAFALX01. The sequence goes on from JBHEMA010000256.1 coordinate 3,375, forward strand.
CAGATCAGCGCCATCGCAGTAGAACGCGGCACCTCCGGCTACACGCAGGCGCCCAAGTATCGCAAGCTGGGATGGCACGCATCGGACACACGCGAGCTCATCTTCGACGACGTTCGCGTGCCGGTCGATCACGTCATCGGCGAAGAGGGCGGCGGTTACCGTCAATTCCTGCAGATACTCGAGGGCGGGCGGGTCGCGATCGCGGCGCTCGCCGTTGGAGTGGCGCAGGCATGCCTCGACGCGTCACTGGGGTACTCGTCGGAGCGCAAACAGTTCGGCACGCCGATCGCGGCGTTTCAGGCGACGCAGTTCAAGCTCGCCGATATGGCGACGCAGATCGAGCTGGCGCGCCTCATGGTGTGGCGCGCGGCGGCCGCCATGGACGCCGGCAAGGGGGCGGCGCCGTGGGCGTCGATGGCGAAGCTCCATGCCTCGGAGGTGGCGACCGCCTGTGCCAACCAGGCGGTGCAGATCCACGGCGGCTACGGGTTCATGGAGGAGTCGCCGGTGGCGCGCTACTACCGCGACGTCAAGGTGAACGAGATCGGCGAGGGCACGAGCGAGGTGCAGCGGATTCTCATCGCCCGGCATCTGCTGAAGCCGTACGAGGTCGAGGTTCGCTCGGGAATAGCGACGGGACCGCGTGGGTAGGATCGAACCATGGAGCGTGAGCCGGTCATCGTCGCCGCGGCGCGGACGCCGTTCGGCCGCCTGGGCGGATCGCTCGCCGCGGTGCCTGCGGTCGACCTCGGCGCACGAGCGATCCGCGAGGTCGTCGAACGCAGCCATGTCGAACCTGGCGACGTCGACCAGGTGATCATGGGCACGGTCCTTCCCGCCGGGCAGGGCCAGGTGCCTGCGCGCCAGGCGGCGATCAATGCAGGGCTGCCGGCGAGCGTGTCCGCGTTCACCATCAACAAGGTGTGCGCCAGCGCGCTGAAGGCGGTGAACCTCGGCGCGCTGCTCGTCCGCTCCGGCGAAGCGGATGTGGTCGTCGCCGGTGGCATGGAATCGATGTCGCGCGCGCCGTACCTGCTCCAGGACCAGCGCTTCGGCTCGAAGTTCGGTGATCGCGTCGCGGTCGACAGCATGATGCGCGACGGACTGTGCTGTCCTGTCGACGGCGTGCTCATGGG
>JBHEMA010000257.1:0-16748 GCA_046262795.1 Candidatus Dormibacteria bacterium
GGGCGTCGATGTCGAGGGCGTGCCGCCGTCACGCAGCGCGTGATAGAACGCGGCGTACCCACCCGGATCGCCGTTGTCGACGAAGTCGGAATCGCCGAGACGGATGCGCAGCGGTACCACCGCAAGACCACTGCCGACGTCCTCGACGAGTGTCGCACTCCCGTCGACCGCGAGCGCACAGGAGCGCACAGCCACCGACCCATGATGCGCCACGCGCTCGCGGGTCCGCGTCACGGGTTCCGCGTCGGCGGTGCGCTGCGCCAAGATGGCGGCGTGGATGTGAGCGGGGTGTGGCACGCAATCGCAATATGCGCGCTCGGCTATCTCGTCGGCGGAATTCCTACCGGATGGCTGCTGGTGCGGTGGCAGCGCTTCGGGCTCGACGTGCGCCGTTACGGCAGCGGCAACATCGGCACGAGCAATGTGTACCGGCACGCCGGCTTCGACATCGCCGTCATCGTCGGGCCCCTGCAGTTCGCCCAGGGGCTCGTACCCGTGCTGCTTGCACGGCTGCTCGGTTTCTCCGTCACGGTGCAGGTGTTGGTCGCCGTCTGCACAGTCGTGGGCAACGGCTGGCCGATCTACCTGCGCTTCAACGGTGGACGCGGTGTTGCCGTATCGACCGGTGTGCTCGGCCCGGTCACCATCGCGGGGTTCATCGCTGTCCTCATCTGTTACGGAGCGGGGGCGTTGCGCGGCCGAATCGCGCTCGGTGTGCTCGTCGCATTCCTCGTGCTGCCCGTCGTCGCGCTGATCTTCAACGGTCTCACCGTCTCGCTCGGCTGCGTGGTGATCCTGCTGATCATCGCGATGCGCCGGCTCGAAGGGCTTCCCGACGACCGGCGTGCATACGGTCACTTCTGGAAGCTTGCTTGGGACCGGCTCGTGTTCGACGAGCGACCAGGTCGCCCCCTGATGGGACCGCGTATGGACCCCGGCGTCAATTCACAAGAGAGCTAAGCCGGGGGGCCCGCGGGAGGTGTCCCCCCGCCGTCGACGTAGACGTCTCCGAAGGGGTACCACTGCGTCGGTACTTTTTTGATCTGCTCCTCGAGGACACGAGCGACGCGCTGCATGATGTCCCGGTCGGTCTCGTTCTCGCCGGTGACGATAGGTGGATGAATCACCATCCGGTGGCGACCGTCGCTGTCGCGGTAGCAGTCGACGCAGAGGATCGGCACACGGGTGGTGCGCGCGATCCAGGCAGGCCCCGTGCTGAAGTTCACGGGTCCGCCGCAGAAGTCGACCACCACCCGGTTGCGCCGGTCGGGGATGTCGGCGAGGATCGCGTCGAAACGCCCGCGCTTCACCGCGGCGATGAGTCCGCGCGCAGCACCCCGGCCGGTGATGAGCACTTCCATGTCCTGATGTCGCCGCGCCCACGCGGCGATGCGCGTCGCCAGGTCGCTGTCGCCGACCTTGGTCATCACGGTCGTCAGCCGGATGCCGAGCGACAGCGCAATCGCCGCAGCCACGTCCCAGGTGCCGTAATGCGCGAGCACGAAGATGCCGCCGCCGTACTGATCCAGGGTGCGCCAGACGTGGTCGAGCCCCTCGGTGCGCGAGTGACGCGGCATGCGACGCGGCGGGATTGCATACATCCAGACGAAATCGAACGACATGCGCATGAACTCGCGATAGGAGCTGCGGGCGCGACGTCGTGCTTCTGCGTCGCTGATGGTCGGATCGAGGCGGTGGTGGTTGTCAGCGCAGCGCCGCTGGGCAGCCGGCTTGGTTCCGAACGTGTAGATGCCCCACCCAATGCCATCCGCAAAGATGTACCGCGACTGCCCCAGCAGACGCAGCGACCGGCTCGCCATCCAGAGCCCCGCGCGGAGTGGCATATTCGGCGGCGGCAGCGCCTTGGGGACTGATGCGCGTTCGCGCCTGATGCCACGTTCGCTTCGCGGCGCCGTCTCGGTTGCGCCCGACACAACATCAGCCGTCGTCATTGCAGCGGCAATATTGCCGGTCAGCGGACGCGCGTCGCTTCGTCGGGCCGCAGCGCAACGTGATGTTTGGTGAGGATCTCGCGCACCGTGCCGCTCTGCGCACGCATCACCAGGCTGTGCGTCTCCGCCCACCAGTTGTGGTATTGGACGCCACGCAGCAGGCCGCCGCCGCTGATGCCCGTCACGGCAACGCTGATGTCGCGCCCGGGGACGAGCGCATCCATGCTCAACGACGCCTCAGGGTCGTACCCCGCCGCACGAATCGCCGCGGCCTCGTCCTCGTGGCGCACCCAGGGCCGGCACTGCAGCTCGCCGCCGAGGCAGCGCATGGCGCAGGCGGCGACGATCGCCTCGTGCGTTCCTCCCGTGCCGAGCATGACGTCAATGCCCGAGGCAGGCCATGCGGTCATCATCGCCATGCCGACATCGCCGTCGCTCGAGAGCGCGACACGAGCGCCAAGTCCGCGCACGCGCTCGAGCAACGCCTGGTGCCGCGGCCGGTCCAGCAGCATCACCGTCAGGTCCTGCACCCGCACGTTCATGGCAAACGCGATGCGCCGCAGGTTGTTTTCCGGCGTCTCGCTGATGTCGACCGCACCGTGCGCCAGCGGCCCGACGGCGATCTTGTGCATGTACGCGACCGGCGGCGAGCTCAACAAGCCACCCGTCTCGGCCGACACGGCGACGCTGAGCGCCTGGCTCAGCCCACCCGCGACGAGGCTGATGCCGTCGACGGGCAGCACCGCAAGGTCCACGCGGTCGCGTCCTGCGCCGACACGCCGTCCCTGCGGCAGACGGTTGTTGACGCCCTCTGGTCCGATGACGACGCGGCCGTCGAACGGCATGCTCGTGAGTGCCTCGTCCATCGCCTGCTGTCCGGCCTCTCGGATGCCTGTCTTGTCGCCGCGTCCGAGCCAGCGACCGACTGACAGCGCCGCCGCTTCCGTGGCGCGCAGCAGCTCGAGTCCGTGGTGACGGTCCCGTGCGATGCGCGCCGCCGACGACGCGGACCGCACCACCGTGCTCATGTACTGATGCTAGTGCGCGTGATCAGATGATGGTGACGGGAGACTCCGCGGTGGCTCCGTTGTCTGACGGAGTCGGAACGGCGCTGACGCTGATCGTCTCCGGGCTCACCCCCGCCCTTTTGGTCGCCGCCTTCATGAATTCGCGGAAGAGCGGATGAGGACGGCCGGGGCGCGATCGGAACTCGGGATGGAACTGCGACCCCATGAAGAACGGGTGGTCGTTGAGCTCGATGATCTCGACCAGCCTTCCGTTGGGTGACGTCCCCGAGAAGACGACGCCTGCTTTGGCGAGCGGTTCGCGATAGTGGTTGTTGAACTCGAAACGATGGCGGTGGCGTTCGTAGATGACGGCCTCAGCGTATGCGTTCGCCGCGCGCGTTCCCGGCGCGAGCTTGCACGGGTAGACACCCAAACGCATGGTCCCGCCCTTCTCCTCCACGTCGCGCTGCTCCGGGAGCAGGTCGATGATGGGTTGCGACGTGAAGGCGTTGAACTCCGTCGAGTTCGCGTCAGGAGCGTCCAAAACCTCCCGGGCGATGTCCACGACGGCGCACTGCATGCCCAGACAGAGCCCGAGGTACGGCGTCTTGTGGCGCCGCGCATAGCGCGACGCGAGCACCTTGCCCTCGATGCCACGGTGGCCGAACCCGCCCGGGACGACGATGCCGTCCATGCCGTCGAGCGCCGACGTGTCCTCGTCGAGCTTCTCGGAGTTGACCCATGTGAGCCGCAGGTCGACACCGCAGTGCAACGCTGCGTGCCGCAGCGACTCGGTCACGCTGATGTACGAGTCCGGCATCTCGACGTACTTGCCGACCACCGCGACGCAGACGGGCGGCTTCGGCGCGGCGATGCGCGCACAGAGGTCGCGCCATTCGCCGAGATCCGGCTCCGTCGCATCCAGAGCCAGCAGCTCCGCGATGTAATCGCCGAGTCCCGCTTCCTCGAGCATCAACGGCACCTGATAGATCGACGCCGCGTCGGGCACGTTGATGACGGCACGCCGCTCGACGTCACCGAACAGCGCAACCTTCTCCTTGAGCGCATCGCCGATCGGCTTCTCACTGCGTGCGACGATTACGTCCGGCTGGATGCCGATGGAGCGAAGCGTGTTGACAGAGTGCTGCGTCGGCTTGCTCTTGAACTCCTCGCTGGCGTTGACGTAGGGCACGAGCGTGAGGTGCACGTAGCAGACGTTGTTGCGTCCGACATCGTTCTTCATCTGCCGGATTGCTTCCAGGAACGGCAGGGACTCGATGTCACCGACGGTGCCGCCGACCTCGACGATGACGACGTCTGGCTCGGGCAGCTCGTTCTCGGCGACGCGCAGGATGCGCTGCTTGATCTCGTTGGTGATGTGCGGGATCACCTGCACGGTGCCGCCCAGGTAGTCGCCGCGCCGCTCCTTGGCGATGACGGACGCGTAGATCTTGCCGGTGGTCACGTTGCTCGCCTTGCTCAGGGCAACGTCGACGAACCGCTCGTAATGACCGAGATCAAGGTCCGTCTCGGCGCCGTCATCGGTGACGAAGACCTCTCCGTGCTGATACGGCGACATCGTCCCCGGATCGACGTTCAGGTACGGATCGAGCTTCTGCATGCCGACATGCAGGCCGCGAGCCTTGAGGATCGTGCCGATCGAGGCCGCGGTGATGCCCTTGCCCAGGGAGGAGACGACTCCGCCCGTCACGAACACGAACTTCGCCATGCGCAGAGCCTCCCGAGCAGGTGGTTTGGCTGATTCTAGCAGCCGCCGGGCGGCTCGGCGCACCGATGTTCGGTGTTCAAAGCAAAAGAACGGGCGGTCCGAAGACCGCCCGTTCTTGAACGTCGCTTCTGTCAGTTCCCCGGGATCGCCACGTTGGCGGTGAAGGCATCCTGGTCGTTGGCGACCGAGGCGTTTGACGCCGAGCCCGTGCAGACGGCGGGCGGAGTGCCGGCCGTTGCCGTGTTCGGGCAGATGAACAGGTCGGGATCGCGCGTATCCATCCAAAGCGGCTGCGCATTGGTCACTGCCGTGACCGCGTTGTAGTCGCCGAGGAACACGCCGCTGAACTGGGTGGGGGGCGGGTTCGACACGGAGGTCACCCGAAGCACGCCCCAGTTGGTCAGGCTCTTCGAGCCGCTGAGGCTCACATCGGAGAACCCTGTCGTCTCGTCGGAGCCGTACTCACGGTCGTAATACGACACCGCGAGCTTGCCGTTCTTGTTGAACGCTGACCACTGCCAGAACTGATCCGTCGTCGCCTGGCCGGCGTCCGAGTTCACCGACGGCTCGGTGCGCGGATCCGCCGCTGTACCGCTGAACGTCGTCCCGGCGTCGTTCGAAACGCTGTAGAGGATCTTGTTGTTGCAGGCGCCTGCCGTCTTCACGCCCGTGTACGTCGGGTTGCCAAAGGGACTGAAGCCGGTCGGCGCACAGCCGTTCGTCTCCTTCGAGAACTGGTTGATGTACGAGCCGAACGTCACGACCACCTGGCTCGTGTTCGCAGGGTTCACCTGGCCCGACGGATAGTTGGTCGCCCGGAAATAGGAGTTGGTGCTGGCGCCCTTCTCCGGCACGCACGAGCGACCTGCATCCTTGCCTGCCTGGTATGTGGCGCAGTCCGGCAGATCGTAGTAGTCACTCACCTGCGTCAACGTGGTGAACGTGTTGCCGCCGTCGGTCGACCTGGCGAGCAGCACTTGGTACTTGTTGTCGTTACCGCTCGACGCCTGGTTGTTGAAGTTGTTGAACGCGACGTACAGCGCGCCGTCGGGCCCGGTGAACGGATCGGAGAACTGGTTCTCGTTGCACTGGCCCTGCGACGTGCCGGCACCGAAGGTGTTGGGGCACAGCTGCGTTGACGTGATGCTCACCAGGTGCGGCCCGTTGAAATGCTCGCCGTAGTCATTGGAATACGACTCGAGGATGTACGCGCTCCCGTCGGAGCGGAATTCGGTCCACGTGACGTAGACGCGGTCCTGGAAAGGACTGCCGACATGGTTGTCCACCGTCATGTACGGCTTGTCCTCGAAAGGCGGCACACCGGATCCGGTGAGGTCGCTGCTCTCGACGACAGGGCGCCCTGGGAAGTTCCACGACGCTCCCTCGTTGCCGGTGGAGCGGAACAGGTAGACGGCGCTCGACAGGTCTGCGTTAGGGGTCGTTGGACGTCCCCGCTGGAAGACCTGGCAATCGAAATACGCGTTGCCCTTGGTGTCCCAGGCGACCGATGTGTCACCGCCCGCCTGCCAGTACTGCCGCGCCGCCTGACCGAATGCTGTACCGCGCGTGAACGACATGGGGATCGTCGTGTCGTTCCAGGTGCGACCGCTGTCAGTGCTGTAGGCGCCGTAGCAGTTGCCGTCGCCGCGGCGATAGTCGTTGTAGCTGGCGATGATGTTGCTCGGGTTGTACGGGTCCTCGGCGATCGAGGTCTCGTTCTGCGCCTGTGCGCGACCCTGAAGATCGGGATCACTGATGTTCAAGCAGTTCTGGTTGACCTTGACGTTGCTGCTGGATACGAGCGAGCACTCATCGCTGCCGCGCGGCTGATAGTTGGCCGGCTGGTTGCCGCTGTTGTCGCCGCTGCTCTCGCCGCGAAGCTCGTAGTCGGCAAATCCGCTGAGGATCTTCTGCTGGATCTGAGGTCCGTTCGTCGGGTTGTACGCGTGCACGGCGGTGGGACCGCCGCGATTCGCTACGAACGCTCCGCCGACGATCAGCGGCACGGCCGCCGTGGCTAGCACAAGCCGTCTCTTCACGTGCACTGGTTCACCTCCACTCCTGATCACCTTCCCGCGCCGGAGGCGCGGTATGCTGGCGCCGTCAGCCACCGTCCGCGCTGGCGGCGGCGGGCATCGTACTCCTCGCACAAGACCAGCGTCGAGAGTTGTCGTCGCCGGTAGTTGCTCAGCCCGGAGGGCAGAGCGAACCGGGCGGTCCGCACCTCACGGGGATGGGCTGCGCAGGCGCCGCTACCCGTGGCGCGACACCCGCATTCCTCGCTGCCGGCGGTGGCGACGAGCGTCCCGTGGTCGAGGTGCTGGGCGATGCCGAGTTGACGTTCGCCGCTCGCTCGCCGCCCGCCTGGCCGTGGGCCGCTGCGGCAGGAGCCGCGTGCTGCGTCGAACTCGCCGATGACGACGTCGAGCCACCGGCACCGCATGCGGCGACTGCGAGCAGCGCACATGCGCACGGCACGAACGCGACCGCCCGTACAGACATCACGCAGACGATACGGCGTGGTACCGATCGCCGTATCGCACGTCAGGCGCGCGCTTCGAGGATGACGACCTTCGTGTCGTCCGATTCGGAGGCGCCGCCGCTGAGGTTCAGCCGCGGCAGCGGCTGCCACGATCCCTCGGCGAGCCCCATCTCCTTGGTGAACTTCTCGACGGGCTCGTATTCCTGCGCACCGCCCGTCGCTTTGTAGCGCGCCGGCACCACGATCGCGGGTTCGACGGCATGGACGAGCTTCGCGGCGTCGGTCGCGTTCAGCGCATCACCGCCGCCCACTGGCACGACGAGAACGTCCACATGACCGAGTGCATCGATCTCGTCCTCGGTGAGCTGTCGATGCAGCTTGCCTGCGCCGACCACGCTGACATCGTCCACGGTCACGCGCATGACGGTGACACCGTCCGCAGGGAAGCCAAACACGCTGACGCCGCGCACCTCGAACTCACCGGGGCCGCTCACCTCCTGCGCGTGGCCCACCCGCGGACGGAGCTTCTCGGGATCCGTCGCGCCCTCGGTGCGCACGACGAGAGCCGACGCCTGACGTGCCAGCCCCGGAAGCTGCGATTGCGGCGGGTCGATCAGCACTGTCGTGTCGCGCCCGCGCAAGCGGATGCTCGAGAGCCCGTGGTACGTGACCTCCATCGCGACCGATGTTATCCGCCCGTGGGCGACGTTGAGCTGACGGTCAGCGTGATCGACCTGGTCGCACCCGCAGCGAACACGGTCATCGTGATCTGCTGAGTCGGCGTCAAGCCGAGCGCGACCGGATCCAACGGGTGCGCGCTGTCGATGGTCGCGCCGTTGACCGTCGTCACCACATCGCCGGGCACCAACCCCGCCTGGGCGCCGGGTCCCGAGGGGTCGAGCGAGCGGATCAACGCTCCCGGCGGTACGCCCGCGGCTGCCGCCGTCGCCGAGTCGAGCACGATCGAGTCGATCCCCAGCGTCGGCGCGGCGCCTCCTCCGCCCGCCGCCTTGACCAGCGTGGAAGCCGCGCGCCCCGAGAGCGCGACCAAGCCAGGCGTGCTGCTTCCGGCATCGACCATGACGCCGATGACCGCACCATTGCCACTCAGCAGCGGTGCGCCGTCCTCGCGCGGATCGGGCGTGGCGTCAACGGTCAACGCGTCGATGATCGCCGGCTCGCCGTCGTTGAGCGTGACGTCTCGTCCCGTCGAGCTGACCGTGCCCGTGCTCAACGTCAGCTGACTGAATGGCGCGCGGCCTACCGCAATGGCGAGATCGCCGACTGCAGGTGCTGTCGCCGCGAAGTTCAGTGGCGTCAGGCCCTGCGCACCCGTTGCTCGTAGCAATGCGACTCCGTGCGCCGCATCAGCGCGAACGATCGTTGCCGGATACAGGTGGCCATCCGGCGTGGCCACGTTGAGCGCCGTCGCGCCGTGCAATGCGTACACGCTGGTCACGATCAACCCGTCGGCGCTGACGGCGAAACCGTCTACCAGACCGCTGCCGCCGCTGAGCAGCTGCTGCGCGTTGACGGGGTGCGTCGCGATCTCGATGACCGACGCACTCGCCTGCTGCGCGATCTGCGCGACGGACGGTGCGCCACCGCCACCGGATGAACCCGCCTGCGGCGCTGTTTGCGTGATGACACGCTCGACGGGCCCGAACCGCGCATAGATCGCCCATGCTGCAAGCGCACCGCCGACGAGGCCGATGCACGCTGCCAGCACCACCGCAGCCAGCAGCCGCTGATTGCGCCGGACCGCATGGTTCACTCGGGTGGCGGCTGCTCGCGTCGCTTCAGGTAGCGCACGATCCCCGCGGCGTTGCTGTGTACGCCGTTGAGGACCTCGAACTTGCGGTAGTTCTCGGTACCGAGCGTCTCAGGTGTCGCGGCAAACGCATCCGCCATGGCGGCAGCAACGGCGTCGACACCCGCGTCCGCGTTCGCAGCAACCGTGCGCTCTGCCACCGCGACCCACTCGTGCAGCACGTCCTCGGCCTGCGCGAGCGTCTCGTCTCCGTTTGCCACCGGACCGTAGTACGTGAGGACGACTTGCTGCGGCCGCAGGTCGCGGAACTTGCGCAGGCTTGCCACCGCCTGCTCGAGATCGAAGTCCGGTGGCGGAGTCGCCGGTCGCAACACGCCGATGTCGGGCAGCCGCACGCCGACGGCGTCACCCACCATCAGGGTGCCGGTGCGCTCGTCGAGCACCGCGTGATGGTGTTTCGCGTGTCCAGGAGAGTCGACCATCACGAGTGTACGGCCGTCGCCGACGTCGACACGATGGCCGTCAGCGGCGGCCACCAAGCGATCATCAGGCACGGCGACCATGCGTCCATACAGCTCGTCGAGCAACTGCCCGTAGACGCGCGACGCACTGTCGATGAGTCGTGATGGATCGCGCAGGTGACGTGCGCCTTGCTCGTGCACGATCACCGTTGCAGACGGAAACTCGCGAGCGAGATCGCCGACGCCGCCCGCATGATCCAGGTGGATGTGCGTGACGATGAGCCATCTCAGGTCGTTGCGACCGACACCGGCTCGTTGCAGCTCCTCGCGCACCGTAGCCGCGCTGCTCTGCGATCCCGTTTCGATGAGCGCGGGTTGCGGGCCCTCGATCAGAAAGCCCGCTGTGAGCTGATCCATGCCGCCGAGCAGCGTGTCGAGCTGCTTGATCCCCGGGGCGATCTCCAGCATGCGCTAGCCGGGACTCGCTGATGGTGACGCGCCGCCCCCCGAAGTCTGTCCAAGCAGCTGCTGCAGGGCGGCGATGTCCTGCTTGACCTTGTCCTCCGCCTGACCGAACGCGGTGAAGTTGCCCGACTTCAGCGCCTGCTGCGCCGCGTTCTCGTCGCTGATCAGCTGGTTGAGCGCATTGACGATCTGCTGCGACAGCGCACCACCGGGACTCGGCGACGCCGACGGCGAGGGCGATGCGCCGGGCGACGGTGACGGTGTCGGGGTCGGCGGCTGCGTCGGGCCCGCGGGCAGGCCCGGGATCGGCTGCGACGTATTGAACAGCGACTGCAGCGCCGCCGGGAACGACGGGCCGAACGCGATGGCGTTCTGGGTTCCCACGATCACGTACTGCAACAGCGGGAAGCTCGTGCCGCTGTTGCTGGACGCGAGCACGTAGAACGGTCGCACGTAGAGGAACGACGAGTTGTTGAACGGCAACACGATGACGTTGCCGAAGATGACCTGCGAGCCCTGCTGCGACAGCAGCGTCTTCTGCGAGCTGACCTGTGGGTTGGAGTTGATGTTGTTGTCGAACTGGAGCGGCCCGAGCACGTTGTCGGCGTTGTTGAGCCGCACAGAGACAAGATGCGGATGGTTCGTCTTGGTGTAGTCACACTCCGCGGCGAGCCATGCGGTCATGTTGTTGGCGGAGCTGCCGCTACCGCTGGAACCAGGGGTGAACGTCTGCAACAGGACGAACGACGCTGAGCTGTCGCCCGGGAGCGTCATCTCGACGTAGTAGGCCTGAGTGTTCTGCTGCTGCCCGTTGATGAGCTCCTGCGCGACCTGGAAGCGGTCGCTGCCGTTGTAGAACACGGACGCGTCCTTCACGTGCACCTGCGCGTACGCGTTGGCCTGCGCGGTGAACAGATCCTCCGGGTAGCGGAGATGCGACCGCAGGTAGGTCGGCATCTCGTCAAACGGTGTGAGCAGCCCTGGGTAGATCGCGCTCCACGCCGCGGTGATCGGCTCGGTCGGGTCGAGGGCATAGAGCGTGACCGCGCACGTCTTGGCGTCGACCACCGCCTTCACCGCGTTGCGCATGTACGACGTGCCGTCGGACTGCTGGTACGACTCCGGGAAGAGGCTCGTCTTCACGTACGCATCCGCGATCCACATGAGGTGGCCGCTCTGCGGATCGACGACCACGTATGGGTCACCGTCCAGCGTCAGGAAGGGGGCGAGCTTGCTGACCCGGTTTGCGATGTCGCGATGCACGAGCGCGCGGCTGTCAGCGGTGACGGAGTTGTTCAGGAAGAGATCGAACCCACCGAAGTCGCTGAGCGAGACCGCGAGCTTGTCGATGAAACCGGTCACGGGGATGCCGACCTCGTCCGCACCGGTGTGCGTGGTGTTGTCGCCGGCGCCCGACGGATAGTTGAACTCACTCTGCTGCGTGCCGGAGACGACGGGCTGTGTGGTGCTGAGTCCGCAGTAGATGCCCGGATCGGCGTTGGAGTTGCCCTTGAAATAGAGATCCGGCGGCGCGCTCGACGCCACTTTCTGCATCGGCTGCTGGCCGACGAGGATCTGCGGCTTGCCCTCCTGGCCGACCTGGTTGACGGAGACAGCGGTGAGGCCGTACCCGTGCGTGTAGTTGAGCGCGCTGTTGACGAAGGAGGGATTCGGAATGTCGCCTTCCGCGATCTCGCGCGGTCCCAGCATCACCTCGGTGTCGCCGCCATTCGTCGGATCGGCGTAGCGGTCGACCGTGATCGTTGGGTATGTCTGATAGCTGCGGCTGCGATCGATCTGCGCGAAGGTGTCCGGCAGCTGGCGGTAGTCCTGGATGCGCACGTTGCGCAGCGTGCCGGGGTCGGCGGCGAGGTCGTCGAGCGTTGGTGCGTGCGGCTTGCCGAAGGTACGGTTCTCGACTGCGCTCTGCGCGCCGGTGTCCTGCAGGTCCCACGCGAACCGGCTGGTGTTGAGGAAGTCGGTGATCGTCGGCGTTTGCGCCGCCTGCTCGTTGGGGCCGACGCTCGTTCCCTGGTAGATCGCAGCGGGAATGCCCTGCGAGAGACCGGCGATGATGAGCCACCCGAAGAGGAACACGGCGAACGTGATCCCCGTGCCGCGTTCGGGACGGCGCCAGCGCAGCACGAGGACCGCGATCGTCGCCGCGGCGAACAGCAGCGCCACCACCTGCAAGCCGCCGAGCACCGGACGGATCACATTGCGCTGGGTCGCGTCGAGTCCCACGTAGTTGCCGTGCGATGACGTCGCCATGTGATACACGCCGAAGTGCGCTCCCGCGACGGCAAGCAGGAAGATCGCCACCAGCATCACGCCCGCATGGCGGAGCGCGCGATGCACGGCATTTCGCGTCGTCATCCCTTCAGGCGGACGCAGTTGTATCGGAACTTCGGCGGGCTAGGCCTCGATCAGCACGGAGATCGCCGCGAGCGCGAGCGCACCGAGCAACCCGACGATGACCGCCCCCCAGATCATGCCCATGAAGTCGTCGAGCACCGGCAGCGAGAAGACGAAGAAGGAGTAGTCGGTGTTGAACACGGGATCGGTGGCGCCGAACGTCGTACCGTGCTGCCATACGAGCACCTGCTGCCACGACGATGCGAGACCCGACCCGCCGATGATGCCCGCCAGCACCGCAATGCCGATCCCTGCCCACGTGACGTAGCGTCCGACGCGCTGATCAATCGCCCGCGCCGCGAGACGCCAGCCCACAACGCTGGCGCCGACGAGTCCACCGGTGACCGCGAGACCGATGAAGAACAGCGAGATCTGGGCGACGAACGGCGTCCAAAAGACGTTGGTGTGACCGAGCGTCTTATAGAAAAGGTAGTCGGCGCGCAGCCCCAGCAGCCAGCGGATGAGCAGCAGCAGCAGGATGATGCCGGCGACGATCCCGCCGATGATGAACCGCCGGCGTCGGTGAGGGCTGCGCTCCCGAACCACTCGCGGCCTGGGACGGCGGCGGCGGAAGATCTCTTCCGGATCGAACCCGAACGCGCTCACGGCGCGTCAGTCTAACCGGCGCAAATTGCCGACCCGCTTGGCAGGCGGTTTATCTGCGTTGCAGCAGCAGCCTGACGTCGAACGGATCACGGCGACGGCGCACCCGGCGAGTGACCTCAGGCCGGAGTTGGACCATGTACGGTTCCTGGTGGCGAAGCACCTCCTCGATCGCGTCGGCGATGAGCATCCCCTCGTGGATGGTCGGCACGCGGTCTGCGACGGCGTCGGCCATGCGGTCGGTGACCACGGTGAGGTCGAGCTCGTGCGCCTGCTCCAGCAGACCGAGACAGTCATCGAGGCGGCGCAGGCGCTGGCGGCGCTCGTCACTCTCGGGCGAGATCATGAAGACACCCTAACGCACTGCGCCAGCGAACAGGTCATTCCGCGCGGTCGCGCCGCGCGCTCACCGGTCAGACGGTGACGAGGGTCTCCTCCGCCACGTCGATCGTGGTGGTGCGGCGACGCGCGCTGAGGTCGGGCCACTGCCACAGGGCCACGTCATCAGCGGGCACCGCGGTCAAGCGGTCAACCGGCCCCCCCGGTGAGACCAGAGTCTCTCCGGCGAGGAGCTCGGCGATGGTCAGAAGTGTCGCCATGCGGTCCTCCTCTGGGCGTCGAGTTGCTGAGCTCGCATGGTCTCACATGCCCGGTGACCGATGTCAGGATCGAACGACCGCGATGTTCAGACGGCGGCCGGGACGCGCTTTCGGGTGCGCTTCGACTTCGGCGGACGCACCGAGTGGTGCGTCTCAGATGTTTCAAGCGAATCATCAGCGTTCCGTGCCGAGGTCTCAGGTCGCTGCGGCGAACCCTCGACGTTGAGTGCCGAGGCCGCTGCACTCGGAGCGCCGGACAGCATCCGCGCGAGATAGTCGCCCGTCGCGCTCTGCTCGCTGCGTGCCACGTCCTCAGGCGTGCCCGCAGCGACCACCTCGCCGCCGGCATCGCCACCACCAGGTCCCAGATCGATGATGTGGTCCGCGGTCTTCAGCACGTCGAGGTTGTGCTCGATGACGATGACCGTGTTGCCCGCTTCGACCAGCCGGTGCAGCACGTTCAGCAGCTTCTCGACGTCGGCGAAGTGCAGCCCCGTCGTCGGCTCGTCGAGGATGTACAGGGTGCTGCCGGTGTCACGCCGGCTCAGCTCGGTGCTCAACTTCACCCGCTGCGCCTCGCCGCCACTGAGCTGCGTCGCGGGTTGACCGAGGCGGATGTAGCCGAGTCCGACATCCTGCAGCGTACGCAGCCGTCGCACGATGCGCGGTTGGTTTTCGAACAGCTTCGCAGCCTCGTCGACCGTCATCGCGAGCACGTCCGCGATGCTCTTGTCGCGGAACTTCACCTCGAGCGCCTCACGGTTGTAGCGACGCCCCTTGCAGACGTCGCAGGCGACGTAGATGTCGGGGAGGAAGTGCATCTCGATCTTGATCATCCCGTCACCGGAGCACGCCTCACAGCGCCCCCCGACGACGTTGAACGAGAACCGTCCCGGTTTGTACCCGCGGATGCGCGCCTCGGGCAGCTTGGCGAAGAGATCGCGGATGTCCGTGAAGACCCCGACGTAGGTCGCGGGGTTGCTCCGTGGCGTGCGTCCGATCGGCGACTGATCGACGTCGATCACCTTGTCGATGAGCTTCAGTCCCTCGACACGCTCGTGCCTGCCAGGCCGCACCTTGGCGCGATACAGGTACTGCGCCAGCCGCCGGTAGAGGATGTCGTTGACCAGCGTGCTCTTGCCGCTGCCGCTGACGCCCGCGACGCAGATGAATGTGCCGAGTGGAAATGTGACGTCGATGTTCTTGAGGTTGTTCTCCTCGGCGCCGCGCACGACGATGCCGTCACCCGAGCCGGGACGCCGGAACATCGGCAGCGGGATGCTGCGTTCGCCGCGCAGGAACTGCGCCGTGATGCTCTCCGGAACGTCGAGTACTGCGTCCAACGACCCAGCGGCGACCACATGGCCGCCGTGCTCACCCGCGCCGGGACCGACGTCGACGACGTAGTCCGCGGAGCGGATCGTCTCCTCGTCGTGCTCCACAACGATGAGCGTGTTGCCGATGTCGCGCAACGCCGTCAGCGTGCGGATGAGCTTGTGGTTGTCGCGTTGATGCAGGCCGATCGACGGCTCGTCGAGGATGTACAGCACGCCCATCAGCTTGCTGCCGATCTGCGTGGCCAGGCGGATCCGCTGCGCTTCGCCGCCACTCAGTGTGGCAGCGGCGCGGTCGATGGTCAGGTAGTCGAGCCCCACGTCGTGCAGGAAGCCGAGACGCTCCTTGATCTCCTTGATCGCCTGGCGGGCGATGATCTGCTCGCGGTCGGTGAGGTGCAGTGAGCCGAGCCGCCGCAATGCATTGACGACGCTGTACGCAGTGAAGTCCGCGATGCTCATACCGTCGATCGTCACGGCGAGATACTCCGGCCTCAAACGCTTGCCGCCGCACGCGGGACACGGCTTGTGCATCATCAGCCGCTCGATGTCCTGCTTCACCCAATCGGAGTCGGTTTCGCGATATCGCCGCTCCAGGTTGGGAATGACGCCCTCGTAGCTCGCCTCGAACGTGCGCGTGTGACCGCTGTGCGTCACCCAGCGCATGCGCACGGTCTCGTCCTTGGGGAGGCCGTAGAGAATGACGCGCTGCTCGCGCGCCGTGAGCTCCTTCCACGCGACGTCGAGCGGGATCTTGAACTTGCGTGCGACCGTCTCCAGGACATCCATCAGCCACTGCTGTGAGGGCCCGCGCGTCCATCCGGACAGCGCACCCTCCTCGATCGTCAGCGATGGATCGGGCACGACCGCATCGGGGTCGATCTCGAGGCGCATGCCCAAGCCGGTGCAGACCGGGCACGCGCCGTGCGGGTTGTTGAACGAGAAGTTGCGCGGCGCCGGTTCCTCGATGGAGATCCCGTCATACACGCAGGCGAAGTCCTGCGAGAAGAGCATCTCCTCGACGCCGGCTTCGCTGTCCGCTGGGATGAGCAGGATCAGTCCCTCGCTCAGCTTCGCCGCGGTCTCGAGCGAGTCGTTCAGCCGCGAGCGCAGCTCCTCATTGATGACCACGCGGTCGACGACGATCTCGATGTCGTGCTTGTAGTTCTTGTCGAGCGTGATGCTCTCTGAGAGGTCGCCCACCTCACCGTCGACACGCGCCCGCGCGAAACCCTTGCGTCGCGCGTCCTCGAAAATCTCGCGATGTTCGCCCTTTCGCCCCTGGACCATCGGCGCGGTGATCAGCAGGCGGGTTCCCGAAGGCAGCGCCAGCACCTGGTCGGCGATCTGTTCGATCGATTGCCTGCCGATCTCGCGGCCGCACTTGGGGCAGTGCGGATGGCCGATGCGCGCGTAGAGCAGGCGAAGGTAGTCGTAGATCTCGGTGACCGTACCGACGGTGGATCGCGGATTGCGGCTCGCGCCCTTCTGGTCGATGGAGATCGCCGGGCTCAACCCTTCGATGTGGTCGACGTCGGGTTTCTCCATCTGCCCCAGGAACTGGCGCGCGTACGCGCTCAGCGACTCGACGTAACGCCGCTGCCCCTCGGCATAGATGGTGTCGAAGGCGAGCGACGACTTCCCGCTGCCTGAGAGGCCGGTGATCACGATGAGCTGGTCGCGCGGCAGCGTGAGGTCGATGTTCTTCAGGTTGTGCTCGCGCGCGCCGTGGATGACGATCGAATCGGTGGGCATCCGGTGACCTAGCCTACCCAGTCCGGTTGAATCCCCAAGCAGTTGCCATCAGCCGCGGACCCCGTCACTGCTCGTCACGCCGGCACCAGTCTATCAAACGGATGTTCGTGCTCTCTTGAGCGCTGGGTGCACGTACCGCGTGCACCCAGACGCCGTCACAAGGACGGTGATGCCC